>JAUWXW010000078.1 GCA_030616195.1 Chloroflexota bacterium
AGACCCTCAGGCAGCGGAGGAATTTGGTGTAGATTCCCCCACCATGCTGCTGATAGCTGGCAAGACCGACCAAGGGGAATACGTCGTGCACCAACGTTTTGAAGGGACCGTAGACAAAGAGATGCTGAGAAATAGCTTTGATCAGGTGCTCAGTAGTGAAGCACACAATAAGGGCTAGCGATGTGCTGAGGCACGGGTGGGCTCGAACGCTTGTTCCCCCCTATACGAATCCTGTAGAATAAGTCATCCAAAGACTTGGCGGGCTATCAGTTGAAAAAGCCACTTCTCTTGCTCTTCGATGGTCATGCCCTGGTGCACCGCGCCTTCCATGCCTTGCCCCCTCTTTCAGTGAGCAAGACAGGGGAACCGACGGGGGCAGTCTACGGCTTCACCCGCATGCTCCTCAAAGCAATCCAGGACTTGAAGCCCACTCACTGGGCTATCGCTTTCGACCGTCCTGCCCCTACCTTCAGGCATCTGGAGTTTGAAGAATATAAGGCACAGCGCCCGGAGACGCCTGATGAGTTGCGCCGTCAATTGGGACGGGTGCGTGAAATAGTAGAAGCTCTCAATATCCCAATCTTTGAGCTGGACGGCTACGAAGCTGATGACCTGCTGGGCACTCTCTCCCGCGAGGCAACTTCTGAGGGTATTGATACCATTATCGTCAGCGGCGACAATGACATGCTTCAGCTTGTTTCCCCCACGGTAAGGGTACTTCTGCCCCAAAGAACCTTCGGGGAGACTACCCTTTATGACACAGACGCAGTGCGCCAGAAATATGACATTGCCCCAGAACAGATTCCCGACTTCAAGGGGCTCAAGGGCGACCCCTCTGATAATATTCCCGGCGTTCCCGGCGTCGGCGAGAAGACAGCCACCAGGCTGATTCAGCTCTTCGGCAGTGTAGAAGGTATCTATGAGCACATCGACGAGGTGACGCCGGTGAAACTGCGGGAGACACTCCTGGCAGAAGGGGGCCTGGCAAAGCAGAGCAAGAAGCTGGCCACCATTGTCACCGATGCCCCGGTAGATTTCGACCCTGCCTGCTGCCAGAGAAGTGCCTTCGAGCGGAGCAGGCTGGCGCCCCTCTTCCGCGAGCTGGAGTTCTTTCGCCTGCTCGAAAAGCTGCCAGAAATCACCGGACCGGCTCCGGCAGTGGGTGCAGGCCTGCCGGCTGATAAGGCGGAGTATACTCTGGTTGACACGCTCTCTGCCCTCAAAGAGCTTGTCGTCAGGCTTTCTCATAGCACCTCCTTTGTCATTCACCCGGTAATGGAACACGAAAAGCCTGGGGCTGCCGCAATCGCTGGCATAGCCCTGTCTATTCCGGCTGAGGCAGCCTATTACATACCCGTAGGGCACGGGCAGTTGGATACCTTGGGGCAATTGGACTTGCAGCAAACACTGGACCTGCTTCGACCTCTCCTATCCAATATCCATGTTGCCAAGCTGGCCCACAATGGCAAAGAGGTTATAAACAGGTTGGCGGAATCCAACGTCGAGTTGCAAAACCTGGAATTTGACACCATGATCGCTGCCTACCTCCTGGGGGAAAAGTCTCTCGACCTCAAGGCCATGGCCCCGATCAAACTAGGAGTGGAGATAACGCCTCCGCCGGAACCGTCTGGTCCAAGGCAGCGTCTAATAACCGAAGCCGACTTTCCCCTGGCTGCCAGGCACGCCTGCGACGAAGCCACTGTTATCGGCAGGCTGTGCCCGTTATTGCAGACAGAGCTAGAAGAGAAACAGTTGTTGCGGCTATTCAACGAGGTAGAGATGCCCCTAATACCTGTGCTCGCCCGCATGGAAAGGAACGGTGTTGCCCTGGATACCGACCTTTTGAGGCACATGTCCCAAAGACTGGGCAAACAGCTACTGGAAGTGGAACAAGAGGTCTACAGCAATTCAGGACGCAGCTTTAACATTAACTCACCACGGCAACTGGGCGAAGTCCTGTTTGTTGAACTAGGGCTGCCCGGGGCAAAGAAGACCAAGACGGGCTACTCCACAGATGCTTCAATCCTGGAAGGACTCAGAGAGGCTCATCCGATAATAAGACCGATCCTGGAGTATCGACAGCTCATGAAGTTGAAGTCCACCTACATTGATGCTCTCCCGGCGCTGATCAATCCTGCGACGGGAAGGGTGCATACCAGCTTCAACCAGACTGCCACTGCTACGGGGCGACTCTCCTCCAGCGAACCGAATCTACAGAATATTCCTATTCGAGGAGAACTGGGCAGGCAGGTGAGGCAAGCCTTTATAGCCAAGCCTCCCTCTTTGTTGATAAGTGGAGACTACTCACAAATTGAGCTCCGCATTTTGGCCCATCTTTCCCAGGACCCGCGTCTGCTGGCTGCCTTCAGACAGGACGAGGATATACACGCGGCTACCGCCGCAGAGGTCTTCGGCGTGGCCGCCACTGAAGTGACCCCAGATATGCGCCGCGTGGCTAAGGTGGTGAACTTCGGCATAATCTACGGGATGAGCGGCTACGGGTTGGAACAGGCCACCGAGCTTTCTCGGCACGAGGCAGCAGGCTTTATCGCCTCTTACTTCGACAAATATCCCGCGGTGAAGGATTACCTTGAGTCCACCAAACAGCAGGCGAGGGAAAAGGGCTACGTAGAAACATTGCTAGGGCGGAGGCGGTATATCCCCGAGCTCCAGTCTCCTAATCGACAGGTGCGGGAGGCAGCGGAGCGAATGGCCATAAACATGCCGGTCCAGGGCACTGCCGCTGATATTATCAAGCTGGCCATGATCCACCTGCAGAGGGAGATGGACAAGCGTGGGCTGAAAAGCATGATGATCCTCCAGGTTCACGATGAGCTTCTCTTTGAAGTGCCTCCGGAGGAGCTAGAGGAAATGAAAGGTCTGGCACAAGAGACGATGTCCCGGGCGATGGAACTGAGCGTCAGCCTAACGGTGGAGGCCAAGGTGGGGAGAAACTGGAGGGACATGGAGTAAGGACCACACGGAGTGTCAGCCGGAGGGGAGAATGTAGCGCGAGGCTTTAGCCTCGCCACAAGAAGGCGACCCCTAAAGGGTCGCGCTACAATTAGCGTTCCAAGTGCACAGGTTTCGAGGTCATTGCCAGGGGTGCAGCGACGAGGGAGTCTTAGGATAGGGTACAGGACGTTACATCGCTGCCTCTTCACTCCGCTGGCAACGACGAAGGAAGGCTCGAATCCACCGATCAACAGACTTTGGTGGCCGGGCTTGAGGAAACGTGAAATAGACACTACACTACCTATGGGTAGATAGTTGCCCGGTCACTGTGCGCCTGCATCAAAGGAAGGAAACAGATGGACTATCGCTTTACTGAAGAAGAGGAGGCCTTTCGAAAGGAAGTCCGAGGTTTTCTTCAGGAGGTGTTGCCACCCGATTGGCTCGGGGTAGACCAGGACATGAATAGCCAAAACGAGTTTGAGGAGGTCTACCAGCTTGGCCTGGAGATAAGACGGAGGTTGGGTGCTAAGGGCTGGCTGGAGATAAGCTGGCCCAAGGAATACGGAGGCCAAGGCGCCTCTATGAGCAAGCAACTCATCCTGGAGGAGGAGTTATACTACCTGGGAGTGCCGGGGTATGACCAGCCTACGTTTGGCGTATGTGGGCCGATAATCATGCAACTTGGCACTGAGGAGCAAAAGCAGAGGTTTGTTCTGCCCGTTGCCAGGGGGGAGGTAAAGTGGGCGGTCGGGATGAGCGAACCGGGTGCTGGCTCAGACTTCGCTTCCCTTCAACTCCGAGCTGAAGAAGACAAAGACTGCTTCATCCTTAACGGACAGAAGGCTTGGCAGAGCGGCTGTCACATGTCTGATTGGTGCATGTTATATGCCCGGACTGATCCTGATCTTCCCAAGAATCGTGGTATCAGCACTTTCCTAGTCGATCTCAACAGTCCTGGGATTACCATGCGTCGCGTAGTCTTTATGAGCGGGGTTCCCGCTGCTAATGAGGTCTTCTACGAGAATGTCAGGGTTCCCAAAGAGAACTTGCTTGGGGAGAAGAATGGCGGCTGGCGCGTGGCCACCCTCTCCTTTGCTCTTGACAGATTCTGCAGCTTCCAGGAGATTCTGCGCGGGAAAAGGGATTTTGAGTGGTTAGTGCAGTATTGCCAGGAGACCCATGCTGACGGGCAGCCTTTAGCCAGGGATCCCCTAATTCGCAACAGGTTGGCTCAGATGGCCATGGAGATTGAGGTAGGGTGCAACCTGGGCCACAGACTAAGCTGGATGGCGACCCGGGACATGGATGTGGCTACCGAATCCTGCCAACTGAAAGTGCTAGGCGCCAGCGTTCTTCAGCACCTTGCCAACCTGGGAATGCAAATATTCGGAATCTACGGGCAACTGGATGAGAAATCCAAATGGGCCAGACTGAAAGCCAGGATTAAGCATATGTATCTCGGCTCACCGGGATGGAGTATCGGTGGAGGCACCAGTGAGGTGTCCAAGAATTTCGTCGCCGCGGTAGGGCTGGGGCTGCCCCGGGTTTGAGGATAAGCGGGCTTTTGCTCCAGCATGAACGCAAGGTAGCTTCTGGTGAGACGGCAATTGTGGGGGTAAACCAGTTTCGACTGGAAAAGGGCCGGGCCAATGGCAATATAGGCTGTGACGACTATCGCGCCTTGAAAGGCGCTCCTACACACAAGGCAATGTAGGAGCCCCCTTCCGGGGGCGACTTTGTGGCTTCAAGATTAAACGGCGTCAAGCATTAGCTACGAGGAGGGAAATCATGAACCTTGATCTGACGGAAGAGCAGCAGATGCTGAAGACCACGGCACGCGACTTCTTCGAGAAGGAGTTCCCCAAAACCTTGGTCAGGGAGATGGAGGAAGACCCGGCAGGCTACAGTCCCGAGGTGTGGAAGAAGATGGCTGACCTGGGATGGGTCGGACTGGTAATCCCTGAGGAATACGGCGGTACCGGTCTGGGTTTCATGGACCTGGTTATTCTTCTGGAAGAAATGGGGCGGGCCTGTTTGACTGGCCCCTTCTTTTCCACCGCCGTCCTCTGCACCCTACCCATCATGGCTGCCGGCAGCGAACAACTGAAACAGGAGTTCTTGCCCAGGATAGCCAACGGCGAGATGGTCCTTTCCCTGGCCTTGACCGAACCCAGTGCCACTTATGAGGCTGCTGGGATTGCCACTAAAGCGGCGCCTGAAAAAGATACTTATGTTCTCAACGGCACCAAGCTTTTCACTCACGATGCTCATATTGCCGATTACCTTCTCTGCGTAGCCAGGAGCAAGGTCTGGTCCGCGCCCGAAGACGGGATCAGCCTTTTTCTGGTAGATGTCAACAGCCCTGGGATAAAGATCAGCCCATTGGAAGCCATCGCCGATGACAAGCAGAACGAGGTTGTCTTCGAAAACGTGGTGGTGCCGGAGAGATATCTGCTTGGCGAGCTAAATCAAGGTTGGCCGGTAGTGAAGCGGCTCCTGGAGCAGGCCGCTATGGCTAAATGCGCCGAGATGGTAGGTGGTGCTGATTGGGTGGTGGAAGCCACCGTTGCCTATGCCAAGGAAAGAGTGCAGTATGGTCGGGCCATTGGCAGCTTTGGTAACATCCAGCATTCGCTGGCTGACATGTGGACCGAGGTTAACATAGCCAAGAGAATGGCCTACTACACTGCCTGGGTGGTAGACCAGGGACTTCCGTGTAGCATGGAAGTGGCTATGGCCAAGGCATTGGTAAACGAAGCTTATAAGCACTCCACTCGCGTGGCAGTGCAGTTACATGGTGGTATCGGTACCACCAGAGACCACGACGTGGGACTGTATTACAGACGGGCGAGACAGGCGGCGCTCCTTTTCGGGGATTCCGATTCCTGTCGGGAGATGGTAGCTCAGGAAATGGGCCTGTAGCTTTGGGGTGCAGGAGGCCCGATGAACGCGGCTGTCGAAGGAAGACGTTAAAGGAGGGACTGGGATGGACTTCAAATTCACACTGGAGCAAGAGGCACTGCGGAAAGAGTTTGATGATTTCTTCAAAGAAGAGGCGAAAAACGCTCCCGAGGGGTGGGTAGGAGGCTTCGAAGGGCGTTACGATACCGACGAAGGTTGGGCCTATCACCGCTCGGTGGCTGATAAGCTGGCCCAAAAGGGGTGGCTGTCCCTACCATGGCCCCGGGAATACGGGGGACAGGAGCTTGGCCTGATTGAGCAGGCTATCTTTAATGAGGCTTGGGCATATCATAGGGCCCCGGGAGTAGATTTCTGGGGTCTATACATACTGGCCCCTAGTCTCCTTGAATACGGGAGCGAGGAAAACAAGAGAGAATGGCTATCCCGGATCGCTAGAGCGGAAACCGACTGGTGCCAGGGCTGGAGCGAACCAAATGCCGGATCAGACCTGGCCTCCCTTACCACTCGGGCTGTGGAGGACGGTGGCGATTATGTCATCAATGGACAGAAGACATGGACAACAGGGGCCCATCGGGCCACTCATATCTTCCTGCTCGCCAGAACGGACCCTGATGCTCCAAAGCATGCCGGAATTACCTACTTCGTGAGCGAGATGGACCGGCCCGGGATCACCGTGCGTCCTCTGTACTACATGGACCGGTCTCACGTGTACAACGAGGTTTTCTTTGATAACCTCCGGATCCCCAAGAAAAATGTCATAGGCCAGGTAAATCAGGGGTGGGGCGTTACCATGGCCGGGATAAACTTTGAACGCTCAGGGTGTGGTGCCGTAGCTGAGGGCAAACGTGACCTGGAAGACCTGGTACAGTTTTGTAAGGAGACCGAACGCAATGGGCAGCTACTGGCTAAGAATCCTATTGTCCGCTATAAGCTGGCTGAGTTGGCAACTGAGTTAGAAGCAGCGCGCCAGTGGGGTTATTACGTTGCCTGGTTACAGGGCAAGGATCCCATGGCTATCGCTGCGCCCTCGGCATCGAAATACTTTACCACCGAGCTAATAGTGCGCCTGGCAAATACGGCGGTGGAGATCATGGGGCTTTACGGGACCCTGAAACGGGGATCGAAGTGGGCACCACTTCATGGCAAGTTCCAGACTATATGCCAGTTCTATCTTGGCGTCACCATTGCTGCCGGCAGCACGGAGATTCAGAAGAACCTCATCGCCTGGATGGGACTGGGGCTACCCAGGAAATAGCGCCCCGAAAGACAAGAACGGGCTGGCTTGGCCGTTTTCCCTGGTACGGGTTTCTGCTTAGCGGTCGGGGGATTCCTGTATTTTGAGTGACACACTTCCAGTTGACAAAGTAGAAATGCAGTGGTTTACTGGACGCGAATATCGAGGCAAGGAGGGTAGACTCCACAACCTGAGGGGCTTCAAAAGCCCCTCAGGTTTTT
>JAUWXW010000207.1 GCA_030616195.1 Chloroflexota bacterium
GACGAATTCAAAAAAACAACCCTTCCATTCCCACAATACCACCTCTCTGGCTATTCGAAGACAACCAGGCCGCTTTTTCCGCCACTTTTCTTGACCAGGCGCACGCCACCAATTTGCATTCCCGCATCCACCCCCTTGCACATGTCATAGATAGTCAGGGCGCTGATGGCTACAGCCGTAAGGGCTTCCATTTCTACCCCGGTCTTCCCAGTGCTTCTGACCCTGGCCGTAATCTCCACCTTATCACCCCCCTGTTCCTCCAGAAGAAACTCCACTTTGACGTCAGCCAGCAGCAAAGGATGACAAAGAGGTATAAGCTGAGGCACTTTCTTGGCTGCCATAATACCCGCCACCTGGGCGGTAGCCAGAACATCTCCTTTGGGCAGCCCCCCTTGGCGAAGCAACTCCAAGGTCGAAGGCTGCATCTTTACCCATCCCTTTGCTATTGCCTCTCGCTCAGTGTCAGCTTTTTCACTTATGTCAACCATGTGGACTCTGTCTTCCATCTTCCCAGCTCACCCTCCCACCTGAGTCATCAACCTTCTTTGCGGGACCACTCCCAGTGCTACCCGATGACCTTCGGGCTTAGAGGCTATGGCCTCTAGTATCAGGCGCTTTATTTCCTCAGCAGAAGCCCCGGTTCGCAGAGTGTGTTTCAGGTCTACTTCCTGGTCGGACAGGAGACAGGGGAGCAGTTTACCGTCGGCAGTAAGCCGGAGCCGGTTACACCTGAAGCAAAAATGCTCACTAACAGGGGTGATGAAACCAATGGTGCCCTCTGCTCCAGGTAGTTGATAGTACTTCGCTGGGCCCACGCCTATCGGGGCTGTGCAAGGCTCAAGGTCCCCTAAGGAAGCAAGGCTGTTACACATTTCCTCAGCAGATACAAATTCTGGCGCTGTTCCACCCCCGTTTACAAAAGGCATGAGCTCAATAAAGCGTACATGCCAACCTTGTTTGCTAAGCAAAGCAAAGTCGAGAACTTCATCATCATTTACGCCCCGCATAACCACCATATTTATCTTAACCGGCTCAAGTTTCACCTTTCGGGCCTGCTCAATGCCTTGCAAAACCTCAGTCAGCTTATCATAGCCGGTAATCTTCTCAAACCTTTGCCTGTTGAGGCTATCCAGACTTACGTTTACCCGACTCAGACCCGCCTCTTTCAGCTCAGCAGCCTGATCTCTCAACCATACCCCATTAGTGGTCAGGGAGACATCATCGATCCCATCGATTTGAGCCAGCATTCTTATCAAATTGACCAATCCCAGCCTCACCAGGGGTTCGCCACCACTAATTCGCACCTTGCTGATACCCATCTCTGCTGCCGCACGAACCACTAAAACGATCTCCTCATAAGTGAGAAGTTCCGAATGGGGCACCAGGCGAACGCCCTCAGCAGGCATGCAGTAGATGCAGCGCAGGTTGCAGCGGTCAGTAACCGAGATGCGCAGATAATTGATAGGACGTTGAAAGGAATCCGATACACCACTCATCAGTTAATCTTCCCCGACGTACTTTTCCAAAAACTTAAGGGCTCTTCGTGCCGCTTCACCCCTATGACTCACCCGATTCTTCTCTTCCATTGACAGTTCCGCCATGGTTTTCCCTAGCTCTGGCAAATAGAAGACAGGATCATAGCCAAAACCTTGACTACCGACCGGCTCAAAGGTGATAACTCCCTCACATTGGCCCTCGCACAGTCCTACTACCTTTGAAGTCGCCCCAATAGCGATGACGCACCTGAAGCGAGCAGAGCGTTTCTCCCAGGGCACTCCTTCGAGGCGAGATAGCAGAAGGGCGATTCTACCCCTGTCGGAAGCATCCGCACCGGCGTAGCGCGCAGATAGAGGGCCAGGTTCGCCCCCCAAAGCATCCACCTCAAGCCCCGAGTCATCAGCCACCACCAGGAATCGACTATCAACGGCATATCCAGCGGCCTTCAGCTTAGCATTCTCTTCCAGAGAACTCCCTGTTTCGCTCACCTCCACATTTATGTCCTCCTCAGCTAAACTGGTTAACTGCAAAGGGGCATTGTGGAATAGCAAGGAATATTCCTGCACCTTGGCTGGATTTCTGCTGGCTAGGAGGAGCTTGAGTCTCACAGGTCCACGAATCTTTTCTCTAGCTTCTTCATCACCTGGGGCATGGTAGTGTATTCCATCTCTTCCAGGGGGAGACGATGCGGCTCAAAGGGACCATGTCGCCTCAAGTAGTCAGCAACGTGATTTGCCCACCGACGCGTCTCGTCAAAAGCCGGATCATCAAACATGTCCCGAGGCCCCACCAGCATACCGTCTGCAAGCTGGAAGCCATAACAAATCACCCTGGGAGGGCCGTCAAAGCGGGACGGATTGGCTTGAGGCTGAGCGGTGGGCATGAGGGGGCCGTGGTGCGAGCCGCGCATCCAGCCCTCTACCAGCTGAGGCATGGTGAAAGGTTCAAGGACCTCCCCTACCGCTGGGAAATTCCCTTGAGACCTGACAATACATACGGGATCATCCTTACCCACGTATCTGCCGGCAATGAGAGCCAGCTTTTGCGTGGAGGAAACAGCCGCTATCTCCTCCGTTTCACGATGATAAACCGCCTTGACTGCGTAGCGGCTCGGGGCCCCTAGAAACACCAACATATCATATATCTCATCAGGAGCGTTGAAGGTGATTTTCTTACTCTTCTTCACATCGTGCACTTCGAAAGCAAAACCCGAATGCATGTTTGAGGCGATGACCAGCCCGATGGTATTAAAGGGATCGGCGAATATCTTATACAGAGGCAAGTTCCATGCCCCTGATGAGGTCTTGTCGGCCATGAATATTAGCACAGTCTCGGCCTGGCGCTCCTCAATTTCCATTTCAGCCACTCCAGGTCCCATCCCTTTTACGTTACCGGAGAAGGCATCGGCAAGGAGGTCCTGCCCCGCCCCGTGTAGTTTCAGTTTCCTGGCAATCTCGGTACCTTCTATAAAGGTATCCCAGGCTAACTTGTGAACGCGGTCGTTATCCTCCCCATGCTGGTGAGTCATAATTAGCTCCAAATCATCACCACAATTGGTGACGTGGAAATCGATAAGAAAACCGTCCCTCTTGGTAGCCTGGAGGCGCTGCCGCGCCTTATCTAGAATTTCGGGATGAGAACTGGAGTGGCCTACCCAGCCACCGACGTCTGCCTTAATGACACTCAAGGTGACCCTCATCTGCCCTCCTTAAGGTGAAGTTTCCGAACCATTGCTAAGAATGGCGTAAGAAGTATACCCGATGCCAAAGGCCAAAGTAAACCTACCTTCTTCCCATGCTAAGCGATCGGCTAAGGTAATAAACTCGGCGCACTCCAAGAGCTCTCTAGACTATTATCGGCTCTTTGTATTCTCCGAAAACATGGCGCAGGTCGCCACATATCTCGCCCAGAGTGGCATAGGCGCGCACTGCCTCCAAGAGATAAGGCATTAGGTTCGTATCTCCTTTGGCTGCACCATGTAGCTCGTCTAGCCTTTGGCGGACTGCCCGGTTGTCCCTCTGGTGTCTTACTTCGTCCAACCTCGCTATGTGCCGCTCTCTCCCCTCCTCAATCATACTCAATATAGGTATTTCAGGCAGCTCATCCAGCACGTAATCATTTACCCCTACCACAATCCTTCCCTTGCCTTCGATCTCTTGCTGATAGCGATAGGCAGATTGAGCTATCTCTCTCTGCAAGAAACCCTGCTCTATCGCCGGAATGACACCCCCAAGAGAATCGATTTTCCCAAAGTAGTCATAAGCTGCCTGCTCCATCTGATTGGTAAGTGACTCTACCATGAAGCTACCACCAAGGGGGTCAACTGTATTAGCTACCCCGCTTTCATGGGCTATAATCTGCTGGG
>JAUWXW010000151.1 GCA_030616195.1 Chloroflexota bacterium
GATCATCCTGCTTTCAAAGTGGGCATAAACTCTGCTGCGGTCACATACGACCTGGCAAACGATCCCAAATACCTTCACCTGTCGAGGGTTAAGTCTCCCATCATCGGCGAGGAGATCAGTCGCTGGACCCACATTATGCAGGATGAGCAGGATGCCATAACTAAGACTAAGCTAATGCAAGCGCTGGGGGAATACCTGTGTCCATGCCATTACAGGTGCATAACCAGTGACCTTTTGCATGCCGCCTGGGCTGCCAGCTATGACATCGACAGGAACCACAACACGAATTATCACCAGAATCTTGTCGAAATCGTAAAGCAGGCCCAGAAGAACGACTGGATAATAGGGGGCGCGATTGTAAGTCCCAAGGGGGATAGAAGCAAGGGGGTAAGCCAGCAGGCAGACCCGGATATGTATTTGCACGTGGTTGAGAAGAGAGAGGACGGCATAGTAGTTAGAGGTGCCAAGGCCCATGGCACGGCTGCACCGTATACAAATATGTTGTGCGTTGTAGAGATGGAGTTTGTGCCTGAGTACTTTGTGGGCTTCTTTACTCCACCGGATGCCGAAGGGATAACTTTCATATGTAGAGCCGCCCATGCTCCCAAGGAGCCCAAGGAGATGGAGAATCCGCTGAGTTCCAAATTCGGCGGTCACGTGGAGTCACTGATTGTTTTTGAAGACGTGTTTGTGCCCTGGGAGATGGTGTTCATGTGCGGTGAAATGGAGGCCGTTGTCACCTTCGGGCCGATACTTGGTGCCTCTCATATGTGGCATAAGTGCATGTGCCGCTGGACCAACATGGACCTTTCCATTGGGGCTACGGCATTGATCGCTGATTACAACGGGGTGGGGGATGCTCCTATCATAATGGATAACCTGTCTGAAATGGCAATGGGTGCCGAGGTCACGCGCTCTTGCGCCGTGGCGGCTGCCGTGGAGGGTTGGGAGCATGAGTCAGGGGCGTACGTCCCTAGATTCTCGCCGGTAGCCACTGGCAAGATCTTCGCCGCCAAGAGGCTGGGTGAGGACCGCTATTTCATGCAGGATGCTGCTGGTGGTCTGGTGAGTACAATGGCTTCAGAGAAGGACTACAGGAGTCCAATAACCGGAAAGTATCTGGAGAAATACTATCAGGGGAAAGAAGGAGTGCCAACGGAGCATAGAGTACGTGCTTTCAAGCTTGTCGAGGACCTGACGGCCTCTGAGTTTGCCGGGTGGTATCATACCATGTGCGTCAGCGGAGGAGGATCGACGCTGTCTTACAAGGCACTGGTAGCCATGGAGTACGACTTTGAGAGATGCAAAACCAAGGCCAGACGCGCCGCCGGTATAGAGGAGTAGAGGTTACGGGGGAGGAGCTTCTGAAGGGTACATTGGTTCGTTTGGTAGATCATCCACCTATGAAAAGGATCTCGAGGTGTGAAGGAATCACCTCCTTCACCTACGCTACCAGGGTCAGTCGCCTCAGGCGATTGACACCCACCGAAACTGGAGCTGCCTGATGTGAAGCAAGCGGGCATCATTCCCGGGTTAATGGAACGCAGTAAGGCTCTGGAGAAGAGTGGCGCACAGTTCCTGGCTCTCTTGCTACCGGGGCCCTGGGAATTCGCTTCGTACATGTGCGGGGTGGAGTGGGTGTGCAGATGGGCGATGAAGAAGGCGATCAGCGACCTCGGATGGTATGACTAGCTGTCAGTGGCACCCAAGCCCCACCGACACACTGATAAAGGGACAAAAACTCCCCAGCTAATCCCAGAGGCTGTCGTCGCATCTTGGGCTAGTTTTTTCACCGGTCGCTGTGGCTGTGGGGGGCACCCGCTAGAGAGTGCCCCCGGGCAAGAATCCTGTCACGAGATTGTACTTCAGGACGGGGAGACCTCTAGGCTTTCCCGATCCTGAATACCTTTGTCCCACACGCAGGGCATGTGCCACTTGTAGCCGGACGCTTGTTCTTCAGAGTGACTTGCTTTGGGTTTCTGATCTCCACCTTTTTTCTGCACTTCATGCAGTAGGCTTGGGCCATAGTCTTAGTCCTCCTTTCAATTGTCGACTGTGTCTCACCAGCAGCACCATGCCGCAGTCACATGTGTTTATGGTAAGGGCGCTACATATCTGCTGTCAAGTCATCGGCCATAATAGCTGATTTTGAGTCCGACTCCCGTGAGGCGGAATCTGCGAATCATCTGTGTCAGTGCCGGGAGCGCGGCGATGTGGCAATCTCACCAGGAGATAACGGCCAGGCTCAGAAGACCCTGTCCTGAGCCGTGCCAGATTCTTCACTTCGTTCAGAATGACACGGAGGGAAGGCCCATTGTCAAAAAGCATTACCAGCGGGCCTGCATCGGCCCTATTTTGATGTGTGCTGGTGCCCGGAAGGGCCCTCTCTGGGTAGCTAGCGTGTCCTAGGGAATGATGGCAGACCTGGAAACTAGTCCCTTGTCCTGCACCTCAAAGGCCTTGTTGATCTCTTCCAAGGGGTAGGAACGAGACAGAATTTTGTCAAAGGGGTACTTGCCTTTGGTGCGGCTCAGGAAGTCGAGCGCCTTCTTCAGGGTGTCGCTCCCGTAAAAGCTGATGCAAAAAATGGTTTTGTTACCCATCACCAGCAGACCGGGGTCAATCTCGACGGTCTTTCCCAGGCTGATATTGCCGATCTCCAGATAGCGGCCCCCGCTGCCTAGCATATTCAGCCCCTCGGGAATAGCAGCCGGGAAGCCCACCAGCTCGGCCACGACCTCCGCTCCCTGGTAACCGGTAAGCTCCATCACCTTCCCCACGCGCTCTTCGGCAGTCTTGTGCTCCTTCATGTCGATCAACTCATCGGCACCGAAGGCTTTGGCCAGCTCCAGGCGCTCGGTGATGCCATCGATGACAATGACCTTATTGGCACCCATCTCCTTGGCCACCGCGGCGGCATTGATTCCCAGGCCGCCAGCTCCCTGAATGACGACGGTCTCCCCAAAGCTGAGGTTCACCTTTTCCAGGCCGTAGATAACCTCGGACAGGGCGCAGTTAGCCGGAGCCACCATATGGTCGGTCAGATCATCAGGAACCTTGAAAACGGTGTGGTTGGGACGAATGTAATAGTAGTCGGCGTAAGGCCCCCCGAAGTGGGGTGGCGGGTCAACGGGACTGAGAAAGAGCCCGTTCATAGGGCACGCCGCGTCCTCTCCCCTTAGGCATGCCGCGCAGCGCCCGCAGGGATAGAAATAGCGGTAGACCACCCGGTCACCCACTGCCAGCGGCTGGCCTGCCGAGTCGGTGGAGACGCCCTCGCCCAGCTTGGCTACCTTCCCAGTCGCCTCGTGGCCCAGGATTGCTGGCAACGGGGCTCCCAGGGCAGCGAGGTCAATGTCCCCGCGCCACATGTGTAGGTCTGAGCCACATATGTTGGCCATTGATACCTTGATCAGGATAGCCCCCGGCTCAGGTTCAAGCACGGGATACTCTTTGATCTCAAAGGGCTGGCCCAGACCTCTGTAGACTGCTGCTCTGCCTTTCTCAGCCATCGAAAACCTCCTTTATCTAGTAATAGGCGGGTCGCCAGTGCAAGGATGTGGGTTAGGCTTTGCTGCACCCGGCCAACAAATCTTTAGTCTTCCAGTTCGAGGACTACCTCGCAGTAGGGGTCACCTTTGGGAATCAGCTTGACATAAGAAATCTTTCCCTTGATGCCGATGGCATCGAAAGTACCCTTCTCCACGGAATCAAACAGGCGTGTACAAACCTCAGGACACACCGTGGCCATCGCCCCGAAGGGGCAGAAAAACTCACGTTTTACGGCTCGCTTCTTGCCGGTTTCGACCCACTCTCCCTTGATGCCAACGCCAGTGTCCTCCAAGTCAAATATCCGCCCCACACTGCGGGCATCCGTGGGGTCGATTTTCATGGTCTGGGAGAGTTCTTGTCCTCGCTGATAGCCGATATCATACATCGTTTTGCCGGCCACCTCCCATACTTCGTCTCCATATTTGGCTGCCAGGGTGCTCATTACCACCGCCAGCAGGCCGAACATGTCGGCTCTTGCCTGGGAGACCACCTCCTCAAGTTGGGAGACTAGCTTCCCTTGTGGCGTGTCTGGGACGAAGATTGTTTTGCGGTCTTCGCCCAGTGGCGGGATCTCGTCTACCCATTCACAAATGAACTTGCCATGCTCATGCTCTTCCACTACGTTTCTGCCCATGCTCAGCTACCTCCCTCCTTATTCGAGGCTGTTGAATCGCTGGTTTACCGATATCGAAATCTGCCTGCCCCGGCCTCGAGCGCCTTAAGCTCGCCTCCGAGGCTTTGGCGGGCAGTAATGAATTGCAGGCCCTGTGGCCAGTTCCGGCTTAAGGATGTAGGCGTTTCTCTGGGCTATCAGTTGTGAAACCTGGCTCTCTGGATCTGCCACGTCTCCATAGAATATGGCCTGGTCTCCACAGCACAGGGCGCAGAAAGGCTCAAAGCCCTGGTCTAATCGCTCGAAGCAGAGGTTACACTTGCGCACCACGTCTCTCTCTGGGTCATAGACCAGAGCCTGGTACGGGCAGGCCGGTAAGCACTCCTGACAGCCATTGCATCTTTCCTCATCTATGAGCACAATCCCGTCAGGGCGCTGGTATATAGCTTCAGTAGGGCAGGCATCGCGGCAGGGCGGTTGGTCACAGTGCATGCAGGCTATAGGCAGATAATACATGCTTAGGTCAGGGTATTTGCCAGCCGGGGTATCCCGGTGGGGGCCGCCAACCGTCTCCACCCTGATCCCCGAACCCACCTCCATGTGCTGCTCCACCTTGCAGGCTATAGTACAGGTCTGGCAGCCGGTGCACCTTTCAAGATCGATAACCAGTCCGTATCTCTTGGCCACTTTGTCATCCCTCCTCAACTCGTTCGACCTCGACCAGGGTATCGTAGAAGGCCGCGTTCGGCTCATAGATAGCTTGCTGGG
>JAUWXW010000033.1 GCA_030616195.1 Chloroflexota bacterium
ATAATTCACACCATCGATGCCCAACACATTGCCAATTTCATGAGGATCAGACACTGTGGCCACAGTACCATGTATCACGGCCAACCTGGCAAACTCGGATGGTACCAGCATCGAGCTTTCAATGTGAACGTGCGAATCGACAAGGCCCGGCAGAATAAAGGTCTGGTACTGCTCTTGGTCCTTTACGATGTTGGCAATTCTGCCGTTGCGGATTTCCAGCGTGCCAGGATAGACGGTGGAATTTACCACGTCTACAATGTTGCCTGAGACCCTCTTTATGGAATCGTTCATTTGGTGACCTCCTTCGGTGATCCTGGATGAGCGAAGCCGAGCAATCTCCTCCACCCCACCCCGAGATTGCTTCGCTTCGCTCGCAATGACCAGCAAGGCCGACTGACGTTGCCTCGTCGCTGCGCTCCGCCCAATAAGATGGCGTGGATACGTGTCTTCTACACTACATCAAATCGAGGACATTGTGTCATGAATTTGACGTCTCAAACCCCAGGGTTGGAGCAACATGATCCAGGATGTCCGCATAATCTAAATCACGCCGGATTGCCTCAGGCTGAGGATTTGCTCCTGGCCAAGGCCCAGGAGGGTGTTGAGTACCTCCTCGGTATGCTCTCCCAACTCGGGGCTGGGTCGGTCAACCAGTCCAGGAGTGCGGGATAGCTTGATGGGTGTATTGGTAACCCTCAGCGGGCCAGCGCGGTGATGAAATAACTCGACGATCATCTGGCGGGCGGCTATCTGGGGGTCTTCAGCCACCCTGTCAACAGTATTAACCGGCCCACACGGTATGCCTACTGCCTCGAACTCGGCCAGCCATTCCCGGGTGGTCTTGGTTTCAAAAGCCTGGTTGAGGATGGGCTCCAGTTCGTCGTAGTGCTGGGTGCGCAAATAGCCGTCGGCAAATTGGGGATCATCCATGATATCCAGGCGCTCAATGGTAGCGCAGAAGAGAGGCCATTGCTCCCCGGTTATGGCCACCGCTACGTAGCTGTCCTTAGTCGGGAAGACCTGAAAGGGAGTGAACACAGGGTGGCGGGTGCCCAGAGGGCCCGGTATTTCACCAGTGGCGAAGTAACGGGCGAAGGCATTCTCCAGGATGGCTACCTGGCAGTCCAGCATACCTATGTCTACCATCTGTCCCTGGCCGCTCCTGGTGCGCTCCTGGAGTGCCGCCAGAATGCCAATGCATAGAAAGAGGCCAGCGGCGATATCTCCCACGGAGGCACCCGGCCTTATGGGTGGGCCGCCCGGCTCTCCGGTAATGCTCATGATGCCACCCATTGCCTGGACAATCACGTCAAACGCTGGCTTCTGGGCATAGGGACCGGTCTGGCCGAATCCGGAACAGGCGGCGTAGATGAGCCGCGGGTTGTGCTGTCGGAGCACGTCGTAGTCCAGGCCAAGCCGCTTCATCGTCCCGGGGATAAAGTTCTCTACTACCACATCGGCCTGCCCCACCAGCTTCAGGAAGATGTCTTTGCCCTCTTTGTGAGTCAGGTCCAGGGTGATGCTCTTTTTGCCCCGGTTAAGGCTGAGAAAGTAGGAACTCAAGCCATCGATAAAGGGACCGTTGCCCCGCGCTATGTCTCCCCTTCCCGGCTGTTCTACCTTGATCACCTCTGCTCCGAGGTCGTTCAGCACCATGGTAGCGAAGGGGCCGGCTAGTACCCAGCTCAGGTCCAGAACCCTGACGCCTTGCAGTGGACCGTTCATCGTTAGCTCCTTGTTTGTTGTGTTTCATTGTAGCAGTCTTGCGGGGGCCAAAACAACGCATTCCCCTCGGGAATGGTTACTTGGCACCCTGAGGTCGGTCGACAGAGTCGCCTCTGGCGACCTCAGGCGACCTCACAATAACAGATAGGATTCTCAAACGACCTTACCTCACAGTTTCCTTGACGTGGCACGGTGACACACCTAAACTGGAAAATCGAGACAGAGAGGAGAGACCATGTTGCGCTGTAGGGCTAGAGTAGTTGTTGTTTTGATGGCACTGGCTTTCCTGTTACCAGATAGGCAACGATGATTACCACACATATCTTCTCTACCAAATCCAGCAGCAAATCGATGATTGTTACTTCCATGATTTACTGAAGCTTGTTGTTATTCTTCCCCACGAAGCATCTTCTGCTTCTCCAGGGCTCCTTCAATGGCGCCCATAAGCTCGTCCGGGCTTGACGGTTTGACGAGGTAGGCGAAGGCTCCCTCACGGACTACCTCTTCTGCCATCTGTACTGAGGTGTGGCCGGTAAGGATTATGACCTCCGTGGCCTGGTGAAGCTCCTTCAGTTGCCGCAGCAGCTCCATGCCCTCCATGTCGGGAAGTGTCATATCCAGTAGAGCCACGTTGAAGAACTGCTCCTTGGCCTTATCCAATGCCTCTCGAGCCGTTCCAGCCGTATCTGCGGAGTAACCGCCCCTCAGTTCGACCACGTCGCTCAGAGCCTCGCAAACGGCATCATCGTCGTCAACTATCAGGATGCTCACCTTATTCATGGCTCCGTACCTCCCTGCCAGCGATAGGCAGCTTGACGGTAACCGTGGTGCCTTTTCCCACCTGGCTCTCAACCTCGATAGTACCATTCTGTCTGTCCACTAGTGTTTTGACTATTGCCAGCCCCAGTCCTATCCCTTTAGCCTTGGTAGTAAATAGTGGCTCGAATATCTTGTCCAGTTTCTCATCAGGTATGCCCATACCCGTATCGGTTATCCTCACCTCGACGAACCTGCCCCTCCCTATGGTGCTGAGAGTAAGCCTGCCTCCATGGGGCATGGCCTGGATGGCGTTGGTAACCAGGTTGGAGAGAACCCGTCCCATCTGACCAGCGTCGGCAATAGCTGGAGGCAGACTGTCCGCCAGACTGGTGGAGACCTCCACGTTCCGAGGCGGCGTGTTGGCCTGGATTACCTCTTGGATTACCTGGTTGATGTGAATTTCTTCGATGTTAAGCTTACCTGGTCGCGAGAAGTCCAGAACGTCAGCTACAGTCTTATCACAGGCGTCGACTTGCTTCCCCAGTAGATCCAGATGCCTCCTCACTTTCTCATCGGCAGTGTCTCCCAGCTTCGTCTTGAGGAAATCGGCCGAAAACCTGATGGCTCCCAGGGGACTGCGCAGCTCGTGGCCCAACCCTCCAGCCAGCTCGCCTATTGCTGCCAGCTTCTCTGCCCGGATTAGCTTCTCCTGGGCATCCTTTAGCTGCCGCGTTCTATCTTCTACCATCCTTTCCAGGTTCTCTGAATACTCTCTCAGCTGCTGCTCCATGCGCTTGCGCTCGGTGATGTCCCGCGAGACACCCATAAGCCCCAATAATTCACCATTCTCATCCTCCATGGCAGAAGCAGCCAGAAAAGACGGGAAAGTCTGGCCATTTTCCCGTTTGTTTACCACTTCCCCAGTGAATCGACCCGTTCTCTGAACCATTTCCCCAACCCTCGACCCTTCCGATGGATCAGCGTACAGCATGTCAACGTGGTTACCGAGGACCTCCGCTCTACTGTAGCCAAACGTATCCTGGGCAGCCTGGTTGAACTCAACAATTCTGCGGTACTGGTCCACCGAGATAATCATATCCAGAGAACTATCAATAAGGTTCTGGGAGTACTGCTGGGCTGCCCGTAATGTCTCCTCTGTCCGCTTGCGCTGCGTGACGTCGCGAAAAATGCCCCGGGTGTAAACTGGCTTTCCGTCTACCAGCTTACAGTTGGCGTTTCCCTCAACAAGAATCTCCCTGCCATCCTTAGCAACGAACACTGCTTCAACTCTGTCAGCCTTTTCTCCGGACAACACACGCTGGAATACCTGCATGCAGTGAGCCTGGCTATCAGGGTGAATAATGTCAAACAGCGACAGGCTAGCGACTTCTTCCTGGCTATAACCGAGGGCTTCTCGCCAGATACGATTGACGTATAAGAAACGACCGTCTGGGGCAACGCTCTGGATAAGGTCGTTGGCGTTCTCAAGCAGGTCCCAACAGCCCTCCTCACTTTCCCGCAAAGCCTTCTCCGTCTTCCGGTGCTCCGTTTCCAGGGCCTCCAGCTCGGCGATACGGCGTCGCGTTTCTACCAATTCGTCTATCAGTTGCTGTCTTGTCTTGCTTTCATCTTTCATCTCGTGCCTCCTGACACAGGCGACAATTCTTCCGCCCGGCGCCATACGGACTCTGAGTTTGCCTGATCTAGCCTGGCTCGTCAAATCTTAGCATTCTACCAGTGCGGCTATCAACAACGTCGGCGAAGCGTAGGAGTTGTCGGCGAAGCAGCTTGTTCAGCTTATGGCATTCCGAATCAATTCTATTCGGGAGATTTGGCCTTCTGGATTCACTTCTATAGCCACAACGTCAAAACGCCATAGAGGTGGCAAGTTGGTGTGAGTCTGAAGGTAGGTCAGGGCAACCGAGATAAGTCTCTCCTTTTTGGCAGCATTTACAGATTCCTCGGGAGTGCCAAAATCAGAGCCTGTCCTGGTGCGCACCTCTACAAAGACAAGGTAGTCTTTGTCCTGAGCAACGATATCAATCTCGCCGGCGCGACAGCGGAAGTTTGTCTCCCTGATGCGGTAACGCCTTTTCTTGAGATACTCGACGGCCTTTTTCTCACCAAACGCCCCCAGGGCCTTACGATCCACCTTCGATCAACCTCCGCACCGGAGCAAAGGACTGGCGATGGATAGGACATAGCCCTAATCGCCGCAAGCTCAGCAGGTGCCCTCTGGTGGGGTAGCCCTTGTGCCGAGCCAGACCATAGCCAGGGTAAGAGTTGTCTAGCCCCACCATATATCGGTCTCGACTCACCTTAGCCACGATGGAAGCACAGGCAATGGAAAGAGATAGCTGATCACCACGAACTATGCTCCATTGCGGCAAGGGAGTCTCGGGTAAAGCCAAGGCATCGATGAGAAGAAAATCAGGAGGGCAGGCGAGGTGCTCTACAGCCCTTCCCATTGCCATCTGCGTTGCCTTAACAATACCTGTTTCATCAACACCGGTGTGAGGGACCATACCTATCCCCATAGCTATGGAGCTTCGTTGCATCAACTCAAACAGGTTTTCGCGTTTTCGGGGAGACAGTTGTTTACTATCTCGCACCAGCGACAGCCAGGGAAGATCGACTTCCAAAGGCAAGATAACAGCCGCGGCAACCACCGGGCCCGCTATGGCACCACGACCCACCTCGTCAATGCCAGCGATGAGCCCATAGCCCTGGAACCTGAGTTCCCTTTCTCTATCAGAAGTTGGCCTCTGGATCATGATGCCTCTATTACTCCGCCACCCAGAACTTCATCGCCCTGATAGAATACCACTGCTTGGCCGGGGGTAACCGCCCGTTGTGGCTTTAGAAATTGCACCTGTACCCCATCTTCACGGGGCTGAAGCATGGCACTTGCCTCAGGGGACCTATAGCGAATCTTTGCCTTCACCGCCACAGGCTGCTGCGGCTTCCCGCACACATAGCTGGCCTTGGCAGCACACAAAGTGGAAACGAAAAGCTTGTCTTCAGAACCCACGACCAGTACGTTGTTGTCGGCATCAATTGCTAATACATAGAGGCGCTTTCCCAGGGCAATCCCCAAACCGGCTCTCTGCCCTACAGTGTAGAAGGCAATACCCCGATGTGTTCCCAGTACCTTACCCCTCGTATCCACGATTTCTCCGGGCACCGGAGAGAGGCAACCCTTGATAAAATCCTCATAATTCCCATGGGGTACAAAGCAAAGGTCCTGGCTCTTTGACTTGTTGGCGATAGGCAGCCCTCGCTGCGCTGCCATGCGGCGCACCTGACTCTTGAGGTACCCGCCCACAGGAAACAGCAGGTGTGGCAATTCCTGCTGTCCCAGGGTGTAGAGGAAATACGATTGGTCACTGAAAGGGTCAGCGCCCTTAAGGAGACGATATTCATCCCCCGAGTTTTCGATCCTGGCGTAATGGCCCGTGGCTAGATGCTCCGCCCCCATGGATAGGACACGGTGTAGAAGGAGGTCAAACTTGATTTGCTGGTTACAAGCAATGCAGGGATTGGGGGTTCGACCATGGGCATACTCGTGGCAGAAGTAGTCCACCACACAGGTCTGGAACTGCGTCTCAACGTTGATTATGTAAAACGGAATATCGAGAAGCTGGCAAACCCGACGGGCGTCACCTATGTCCCGGATGGAGCAGCAGGTGGGATGAGAAGAGGAAAGACCGTGCGTCTCTTCACACCAAAGCTGCATGGAAACGCCCATGACCTCATAGCCTGCCTCCTGGAGTAGGGCCGCAGACAATGAAGAGTCAACCCCGCCACTCATAGCTACAGCAACTCGTGTTTTGTGCATCCAGCACCCCAGGTTATTTGATGCCCGTATCTGTCATTCTGAGTCCTTCGCTTCCTGTCATTCTGAGGTCGGTGTCGCCTTAGGCGACCCTCTGGCGAGGTGAATTCCCCCTCGCCACGGCGAGTCGCCTTCAGAGACCTCTCTCTTAATCTCCTCCCGCTCTCCACGGCGAGTCTTCGACTAGGGGAGGAGATTCACAGAGAGCTTCGCAGCCAATTATGAGAAGCCACATGGCAGGTAAACCTTCTCAGTCTATGCTCACGGGGCGGGGTTTTGAAGTAACTCCTTGACCCTTTCCCAAACCTTACTTCGTATCTTGCCTCTGGGCAAAGTGGCATCTATTACCAGCCAGCGCTGTGGATCAGCACTGGCTATCTTGAGGTATCCTTCTCGTACCCGCTGGTGGAAAGCTATCTCTTCCCCCTCAAAACGGTCTAGCCTGGCCAGGTTCCTGCGGGCCAGTCCCACTTCAACAGGGATGTCCAGCAGGATAGCCAGGTCAGGAAGTAGACCCTCAGTGGCAGTGTGGTTAACAACCTCAATAACGCCCAGATTGATCCCTCGTCCATATCCCTGATAAGCCACGGTGGAGTCAGCATAGCGGTCGCAGATAACCATTGTGCCCCTTGCCAGGTTGGGGCGGATGACATCCCCTACTAACTGGGCCCGAGAGGCATTGACAAGAAGTAACTCAGCAAGTGGTGAAATCTCTATCTGTCTACGGTACTTCAGCAAGCGTCTAAGCTGGCTACCCAAGGGGGTACCGCCGGGCTCATGGCTCAGTACCACCGGGATACCTGTCGCCGATACTCGCTTGTAGAGAGCCTTGGCCTGGGTGCTCTTGCCACATCCTTCCCCTCCCTCAAAGCTAACAAACAAAGCCAAGAGACTCACCTCAAGACTTTCTGAATATCTCCACCCCTCGGTGAGGTTCTCTCCCCGAACTACGGGAGATCAAACGAAAGCGCTCTGCCATCAGGTGCTGTAGCCGGCGGACATAGGAACTCCGCGGGCTGAGCTGCACTGCATCTTTCCCGTTCATAACTTCGGTGACGGCCTCCTCCGCTTCCTTCAGGGCAGAATCAACAGTGCTCACCCTCCTCTTACCACCAGGCAGAGATTCTATGAACTGCCTTACCTCACCCACGGTATTACTTTTGAGCACATAAACAGGTAGGCCGGCTGCCTCAGCATCCCTTACCTTCTGCGGCTTTCTGCGATAGTAACTCTTGGAGGTCAGCAGAAGATTGGCCTCACTCAAATCAGAAGCAATGCTCAGGTCAACTCGTCTCTCTCTGGCTACCTGCTCCAGTTTTGATCGATTCATGCCAAAGAGATAGACTTTTGGCAAGTCAGCCCCTCCCTTTGGCGCCTTGTCCCTGTGTTTGGCAGCTATTTCACTGCCGGAAAAGGGGGCAACTCTCTCTTCTTTTCGGCACATCTCTCCTTTCTCATCCAGCCAGCGAACCTCCGTTGTCACCGGGCGACCCCTAAGTGTGGCGTCAACCACCTCAGCTACATCAGGGTGAACAGCTACTCGATTGAAATCCTGGATTTCCACTACCACATCGAAGGTAGGTGGCGCCTTTCGTTCCAATATGGATTTCTGAGTCCTGCGTCGCCGCGCCTCTTCATCGCCCAGGGTAACCGTCTGAACACCGCCAATGAGATCGGAAAGGGTAGGATTGAGTATCAAATTCTCCAGCGTATTTCCGTGAGCTGTGCCCACCAGTTGAACACCTCGCTCAGCAATAGTACGGGCTGCCATCGCCTCCAATTCAGTGCCAATCTCATCAATGATAATCGCCTCTGGCATGTGATTCTCCACCGCCTCGATCATCACTGCGTGCTGCATGCTAGGAGTGGGCACCTGCATTCTCCGCGCGTGGCCTATGGCAGGGTGAGGTATATCCCCGTCGCCAGCGATCTCATTAGAGGTGTCTACAATGACGACCCTCTTCCCCAGTTCGTCAGCCAGGACACGAGCTACTTCCCTCAGCATAGTCGTCTTGCCTACACCGGGACGCCCCAAAAGTAAGATGCTCTTACCCAATTGGACCAGGTCTTCAATCAATCCGATGGTGCCAAAAACTGCCCTACCCACGCGACAGGTTAGACCTACAATACGCCCCTCACGGTTGCGAATTGCTGAGATGCGGTGGAGGGTACGCTCAATTCCAGCCCGATTATCGTCACCAAAAGGGGCAATGCGAGATGTCACGTACTCAATGTCCTGCTGGACAATGTCTTTAGCGCTCAGAACCACCTCATAGTTGAAGAACCTGACTACCGGGGAACGCCCCAGATCCATTACCACCTCCAGAAGTTCACCACGGTCCTCGCGCTGCTGCAATTGGTCCGAAATCGAGGGGGGCAGGATATCTATCAGGGCATCCAGGTCATCTATGATTGTTCTTTGCATTCTCAGCCCATCCTAGGCGCTTACCGGAATGAGACCAGCTTGACGTTCCCTAATGGCTAACTCCTTCGCCAAGGCTGAATACTTGGCTACCTGGCTGAAGCCTCGTTCTTCCAGTAATCGAAGTAGTCCCTCATCAAATTCAGGGGCAAGACAGTACAGGCAACGGCAGTGATCAAGGGACATCAGGCCATATTCTATTATCTGCTGCCACTCCCTTTCGGGAACTGCCATTATCTCAAATTGCCCCGCGTGCCGGCCGGCCTTGACTCCAAGCCATCCCACCAGGCTGCCCCCGTTTTCAAAGACCCATTCCGTCCCCACATCCTTCTCCCTGGTAGCCTGCCACTCCTTGAAGGTCATGCCTTCGACCCGGCGTACGGAGACAGGAACACATTTCTGATATAAGTCAAAAAGCCTGTAGTCATCACCAGCCTGTTTGCGGCGAGGGGGAAAGAGGGCAGAGGTTCCATCACTTGCTGCCTTGCCTTCCTGCCTTTCCCGGAAGTGAAGGTACTCCGTCATATAAGGGGCGAAGCCGATGTCCTTAGCGGCAGCCAACAAGGGGCTCTCGGCAGGGAGCCTCAGGAAGATTCTTTCTACTCCTAGCTCTCCTGCTTTGACAACCAACCTTTCGAGAAGCGAGGAGCAGCAACTTACCTCCTGCTCACGGAGCAGGAGATGATCGACCTCCCAGGCACTGGATAGAGAGCGACTTCTAACCGAAGCCAGCCCGCAAAATCTAAGCCCTTCCGTACAGACCCAGGTGCACCGTCCGTCACGAGGATTGAGGCGCTGCATCAAGAGAGCAGCCAGACTAAGAAACCCCGCTCCTTCTTCAGTCAAATTATCCCTGGTTTTGGCCACGTTAGATAGCGACCCACGTTGGAAAAGGATTACTATCAGATCTGTCGGAAGAAAGGAGCGAATCATAAACCGTGCCCTACCAACCCCTAGATGCTAGCAGTTCCTCCTCAGGAAGCGCTTTTATGTCCAGTCCAGGCATGGCGCCACGTAGGCCTTTAGAAACCTCGGCAACAATCTTGGCGTCACGATAATGAGTGGTAGCTCTGACAATAGCCTTTGCCCTGGCCTCAGGGTCACTCGATTTGAAAATACCCGAACCAACGAATACCCCTTCAGCCCCCAACTGCATCATCAACGCAGCATCGGCCGGACTAGCTACTCCGCCGGCGGCAAAATTGACCACCGGTAGCTTTCCCGTTTTGTGAAGCTCGATCACCAGTTCCACAGGCGCCCCTAAAGCCTTGGCCTCTGCTACCAGTTCCTCTTCAGGCATGTTAACCAGCTTGCGTATGCCGTCCATAACTGCCCGCATGTGCCTTACTGCCTCCACGATGTTACCTGTGCCGGCCTCACCCTTGGTTCGAATCATAGCCGCTCCCTCAGCAATTCGGCGCAAAGCCTCGCCTAGATCGCGGCAGCCGCAGACAAAAGGAACTTTGAAATCATGCTTCCAGATATGATGGAACTCGTCAGCAGGGGTAAGCACCTCAGATTCATCAATGGAATCTACCCCCAAGGCTTCCAGCACCTGGGCCTCCACAAAGTGCCCGATACGGCACTTGGCCATCACAGGGATGGTTACCGCTTCCATAATAGCCAGAATCACTCCCGGATCAGCCATAC
>JAUWXW010000219.1 GCA_030616195.1 Chloroflexota bacterium
CCTCAACATGCGCAGCATCGTGAGACTATCCGCTGTCACTTGTAGGCCGATGCACCCTACTGCTGCAGTCATCTCGGTCGGGGCGATTCGGTCAAATACTCAGTCTGAATGCTAATTCAAAAGTTCTGCCTATTGTTACCCCAGCTCCACTTATCCATTTCGCTGGATTTTGGGGCTTCCGGAGACTGTGGTATCGTTCCAAACAAAATCAGCGGAGGAACGCCAGTCATGTCCTAGCTGCTGCGGCGCTTCTTGGTTTTGCATTCGGTGCAAAACCAAGACTGCTTTACCCCGATGCCCTTGAAGTAGGTCTCCAGCTTCATTGGCTTGCCGCATTTCTTGCAGGCTGGGTTATCATCACCGTTGTCAAGGTGATGCCTCATCGGGCTTTGCCTCGGATGTGGCCTACTATAACCAGGCAGGCTGTGTCCGCCCTTTTGAGCACGGGCATGTTGTTAGTCGAGGGCGGAAACACAGGCAAACAAGGTAGACGATAGAGGGGGAATTGAGCAAATCTTCGGCAAAGAACGCTGAAAAGGTCCCCGAAAGGCATGGCAATAATAATACCACACAATGTCAATACCCTCAACCTCGTCTCGCCTCTTACAAGTTCAGTTCCGCCCCCCATACCCTCGCTGCGCTCCCCGTAATGACCTGGCAATGCTATCGACCCCGGAAGGGGTCTCCTACACCTCTGCTTCTTCCGGCCCGCTCCAGCTTCTTCCGTTGTCCACTTCAGCTTCACGTTGACAAAAGTCGCCCGTCGGCATTACTATTGCCTTTGGGTCGTGCTAAGCGGGGAGCTAGCGGTGCCCTGTACCCGAAATCCGCTATAGCGGGGCTGAATCCCCACTAGAGGCTTCAAATCTGGTGGGACTGCCTCTATTGAGCAGTGTTGACGATCAGGTCCTGTGCGGCAGAACACTATGAACCCCGTCAGGTCCGGAAGGAAGCAGCGGTAAGTAGCAGTTTCTGGGTGCCACAGGTTTTCCTGGTGGGAGCTGCCAAGCAGGGGAAAGCCATGAGGTGGGGTCGAAGGTGGGTGCACGACCCTAATTTTTTTGGATACCGTGATTGAGGATGCCAAGGTTACTTGCCGCAGAAGCAAGAAGTTTGATGAGCCGGTACGGCTTGCGGGCAAGAAAGGGCCTGGGGCAACACTTCCTGGTTGACAAGCGAGTGCTACACCGGGTGGTGTCGGCGGCGGACCTGTCTCCAGAGGACACGGTGATCGAGGTTGGTCCCGGACTGGGTGTTTTGACCAGGGCGCTGGCCAAGCGAGCGGCGAAGGTCATTGCGGTGGAGGCGGATGGTAGACTGGCCTCTGCTCTGAGTGAAGTGATGAGCATGGCGGATAACGTTTGCATAATCGAATCCGATATACTTCAGACTGAGCCTACCTCGCTTCTGGATTCTGCTGGAGTCGGGCCTGGTTTGCCCCGCTATAAGGTGGTGGCTAATATCCCCTACTACATTACCTCTCCCATCCTTCGCCATTTCCTTGAGGCGTCGCTCAAGCCGTCCATGATGATACTTATGGTACAAAAGGAAGTGGGGGAGGCTATTACCGCTCAGCCTGGCGCGATGAGTTTACTCGCTGTCAGTGTCCAGTTCTATGGGAAACCGACTATTGTGGGTCACGTACCAGCTCGGAGTTTCTACCCCCCGCCGAAGGTTGACTCTGTTATCCTGCGGGTCAAGCCTTATGAAGAACCTCTCATCGAGGTGTCTCAAAGCAGCAAGTTCTTTGCTGTAGTCCGGGCCGGCTTCAGGGCACCACGGAAGCAGTTGCGCAACTCGCTGGCCCAAGGCTTGGAAATACCTCCGCCACAGGCAGCCATTCTTTTGGAGAGGGCGAGTATAGACCCTCGGCGTCGTGCCGAGACACTGGATCTCCAGGAGTGGGCCAGGCTATCTGAGGAAAGACACAGAAATGAGGCTGAAGTCGGCGGTTAGATCGGAGAAAGCCTGTGCCAAGATTAATCTCACTTTGGAGGTTATAGGCCAGCGTGACGATGGCTATCATGAGATTGCCAGCGTGGTACAAGCTATCGACCTTTGTGACACCGTCTATTTTCAGCCTGGGGAACATGTTCGTCTGAGCTGTAATATTCCGGAGCTTGTTTCTCCTGACAACCTGGTTGCCAAAATGGTGCGACTGCTGCAGGATGTCGCTGACTCAAGTCCAGGAGTGTTTATTTCTCTGGAGAAGACCATCCATATGGCTGGCGGGTTGGTGGGCGGCAGCAGTGATGCCGCGGTAACTCTACGGGCGCTCAATGAGATTTGGGCATTGAATCTTGATGCCGAGAGGCTGAGAAGTATAGCCACGAAACTGGGCTCTGACGTGCCTTTCTTTCTTTGTGGCGGGGCGACGGCTCTGGTGCAGGGCTGGGGGGAGAGGGTAACCCCATTGCCTTCCCTGGCCAAAACCTGGGTTGTCTTGCTGAGGCCACCCATCGATATCGCTAATAAGACACAAGAGATGTATTCCAGGCTGGACCCGTCTCATTTCACCGGCGGAGAATACACCCAGAAGATGGTGGGGCTGATCGAGCGGAGAGAAAGGATAGATCCCCGGTTCTGCTATAACGTCTTTGACGATATTGCCTTTTCTTCCCTGGCCGGACTTGAAGATTATCGGCTTCGCTTTCTGGCTGCCGGGGCGGGGCAGGTTCATTTAGCTGGCTCCGGTCCTGCGCTCTTTTCCTTGGTAGCTGACAAAGCTCAAGGTGAAAAGATCTGTCGCCAACTGGAGAAGGAGAAGCTGGAAATTTACCTGGTGCATACCCTGTAGGCATGACGGTTCCAGACATGGAAGTTGGCGAATTCTTCGGGCTGTTGCCGAGATTCACTATTATACCTGGGTGTTGGAGCACGGCACGTCACATTTACCTGATTGGATGAGTGGTCCCCTATCGGACCGGGCTTTTGGAGGATAGAACCGGGTGAAATTGAAAGAATTCATGGCTGAGATGCGTGAGGCCCTTACCGTGGCTACGAAAGGGAGCCTGGCAAAGGCAAACGCTCTACTTGTGGCTATTCTTCTTGTGGCCCTTGGGTTGTCTTTCCTTTTGTATCATTTTTTCCCTGAGGAGGAGCTGAAGCGATTTGCCGAATGGGGTTACCTTGGGGTCTTCCTGGTAACCCTGGTTTCCAGCTTAACTATCGTTTTGCCTGTCCCTGGGACGGTGGTGGTAATAGCCGCGGCTGGTATATGGAATACCCCACTGATAGCATTGGTAGCCAGCATAGGTGGTACTCTGGGCGAGGTTAGCGCTTATTTGCTTGGCTATTGGGGGAGGGCGTTTATTGCCCCGGAACACTCCCAAAGATACCAAATGGCTGAAAGGTGGATGAAGCGCCGTGGCGGTTTTGCTATTTTCATCTTTGCTCTCGTTCCCTTTCTTATCTTCGATTTTGTAGGCATAGCTGCCGGCGTCTTCAGATACCCTTTGAGAAAGTTTTACCTGTTCACCTGGCTGGGGCGGTTGCCCCGCAGTCTAATTGAATGTTATATTGGAGCAGGGCTGCTGGACTATATCCTTGATCATGTGTCGTTCTAGGTGTGGGAGCTGCCTGTCGTGAAAGGAGAATCGGATACTCGGGAAATGGTGGATCAAACTTACGTCTCGCTCGACCTGGAGACTACCGGGCTAGACCCGGAGAACGACCGTATTATTGAGATAGGTGCGGTCAAGTTCC
>JAUWXW010000248.1 GCA_030616195.1 Chloroflexota bacterium
TGGGCGCTGACATCGGGGATTTCCAATATTAAGTCAATAATAACGGCAGCAAGGAGGGAGACCAGTGGAGTCGGAAAAAGAAAACGCCAGCCGGCGCGGGCAGGGTCTGGTGCCCATCGGCGAGCTGACAAAGCACCTACCCGGGAAGAATATCTCCGCAGCCTCGAAAGTGATCCGCCCGAGCAGCAGTACGACTGCGCTGTTTGCCAGGATGCTCGCTTTGTCCATCCTCGCCGAGAGGATGGTCAAGTAGATTACTCCCGGACGGTACCCTGTCAGTGTACCGAAGAGCCGGCCAAGGAGAAGAAAGTACAGCGGTTGCTCCAGCTTTGCGAGTTGCCGCCCGCCACTGAGAAGATGACCTTTGACGACTTCGCGGTGAGTCCCCCGTTGAAAGAAGCCTATGAGGCTGCCCTGGCCCTGGCAGAGGAGAGGAGCACTAGCAACTGGCTAACGCTTATCTGCGACGTGAATCGGGGGAAGACTCACCTGTTGGTTGCTATTTGCCGGCACTGGCTTACGAGAGGGAAGCCGGCTCACTATGCCTATGTTCCCCTCCTCATGGAGGAACTGCGGCGCGGCTACCGTGAGGAAGGTGACATGTCGTTCGACAGACGTTTTGACTTCTTCCTCAATGTGCCACTGTTGGCGCTCAATGACCTGGGCACCGAGAATCGCACCCCGTGGGTCCAGGAAAAACTCGACACGATAATAGACTACAGGCTGATGCAGGGCCTGGCCCTGGTGGTTACCACTAACCTCACCGTCGACGACCTTGACTTCCGCGTGGCTTCTCGCCTCAAGCGCCATGGGAAGGTCATATTTATTGATGCACCGGAGTACACACCGATAAGGAGGGTGAAATGACGAAAGCAGTTGCAGTTGTCCTAGCACTAGTCGTTACGGTGGTCATCGTCGGAGCAATCCGCTCTGTTGCTCGAATGTTGACTAACTGGTACGTGAATCGGAAGTACTGAAATGTGGAGAGGACGGTGAATTGATGGAACTGCAGAAGGCTAAAGTAATTGCTGAAGAATTGAAATCCCTTGTGGATGCTGCCGGATGCTGTGAAAGGATGACAATAGCGGGCAGCATACGGCGCCAGAAACCTGAGGTGGGTGATGTAGAACTCCTTTGCATTCCCAGGTTTGTTGACGGTGTGGACCAGTTGGACAAGGAGCTAGGAGCCCTTTGCCTCCAGCGTGTCCTGGACTTCCGCCGCAACAAGCGGGGTAGTATCGTCTACGGTCCAAAGAACAAGCTCATGGTGCATCTTCCCAGCGGCATTGGGGTGGATATCTTTAGCACAGATGAGAGGTGTTGGTGGGTTGCTCTGGTGATTCGCACCGGTCCCAAAGAGTCTAACATCGCTATTGCCAGAGCTGCACAAAGAAGAGGCTGGCGATTGAGGGCCTACGGCAGTGGGTTTGATACGCCAGATGGCCGAATCGAATGCCGCGCTGAACGAGCGGTCTTTGAGGTTGTGGGGCTGCCGTACCAGCCCCCGGAGAGGAGATAATGACACTCGATGAAGAGAAGGCAGAAACAAAAAGAAAATGCTCCAGGTGTGGCAAGCTCAACACTGCGGGGCAACTATAGGGAGGTGGGGAAGTGGCAAGTAATGAGATAGGTACAGTTCTCAGAGCGCGAAGAGTGGCAAAAGAGCTGACATTAGTGAAGCTCGCTGCCCTAGCAGGGGTATCAGCATCACACATCGGGCGCTCAGAAAAGGGAGAGCGCTTTCCCTCTGTGCAGATTCTAAGGAAACTGGCTGGGCCACTAGGTGTCACCGAGACTGAGCTGCTTAAAATAGCCGGGTTCCTGCCCCGAGACCAGACTGATGACAGGGTACAGAGGTTAAAGCAAGAAATTAAGAGTCTGCTAGTCTTTACTTTAAGCGAATTATACAAAAAGATAGACAGCTTGTAGCCGGAGCGAAAGGAGGTAAAAGTGGGTACGAATGAACAGGCTCTAATCCAGGAAGGCCGCAACCAGGCTCTCTACCTACTACTGAGTATCGGAGACGAGAATGTAGCTCACGATAACTGGCACCCTGACCATACCCAAATCTTGTATGAAGCTCGGAAGGAGATAGTGCGGCGACTACGAGCCAACGCACCACATTATCCATCTCTGGGTGGTGAGTGGCCGAAGGAGTATCCAGACTTTGACAAATATAGCTACACGTCAGGATGAAGATTGAACGGTAAGTCTATACCTATCAAAGGAGGTAAACCATGGCGACTAAAGACATTCCACTAGACCTGATCGACGACAACCCCTTTAACCCGAGAAAGCACTACCCCCAGGCCAAGGTCAGAGAGATGGCTCAATCTCTCCGGGAGCACGGCCTTCGCCAGGTACCCGAGGGGCGCAGCGTCGATGGCAGGGTCCAGCTTTGCTACGGCCACATGAGGAAGAGGGGATACCTTTACAACCAGAAGGACCCCTATCCAGAAAATGAAAAGTGGAACAGGATGCCGGTCGATATCAAAGAGCTCTCCGACCAGGAAATGTTTGACCTGGCCATGGAGGAGAATCTCAGGCGTACTGACATAACCCCGATAGAAGTTGCCCGGTGTATCCAGAGCTACAGCGAGGTGCTGCCGGACGTCCTCGATGAGGAGATCGCTCAGAAGCACTGTATGACCGCGGCAAACGTCTCCAACATGAAGCGGGTTCTGCGGCTCCCTGACAAACTCCTTGAGAAGATAGACGCTGGCCAGCTATCCTTCACCCAGGGCAGAGAGCTGCTAACCCTGGAGGGCTTGGAGAATGCCGACAACCTCATGATGTCAGCGGTCGGCGGGCTCAGGACCGGAAACAAGGCCTATGGCCACGCCAATACGGTAGAAGGTCTGCAGGTCTCAATCCATGAGATAATTTCAAGGCACTACTGCCCCCTGGACAAGGAATTTGAAG
>JAUWXW010000177.1 GCA_030616195.1 Chloroflexota bacterium
CAGGGGTTGACTGGATTGTTGAGGTGGTGGCGGAGGACCCGAAGATAAAGAAGGAACTGCTGCGAAAGGTTGAACCCTTCATAGAGCCTGGCACCATCGTTACCACCAACACCTCCGGAATCTCGATAGACAAGATATCAGAAGAGCTATCAGAGGAGAACAGGCGGCATTTTCTGGGGACACACTTCTTCAACCCGCCAAGACATATGAAGCTCCTTGAGATCATTCCTGGGAGGTATACCGACAAAGACGTGATCTCTTTCATGGCAGACTTTGGCGAGAGGCAGCTAGGCAAAAGCGTTGTCTTTGCCAAGGACACGCCTACCTTCATTGCCAATAGAATCGGTGCCCACGCCATGATAGGGGCCATAAAGACCATGCTGGAGGACGGCTACACCATAGAGGAAGTGGATGCCATCACCGGGCCCCCTATGGGCAGACCCAAGATTGCCTCCTTCAGAACGGCAGATATGGTGGGATTGGACGTCTTCGTCAAGGTGGCACAGACTGTCCGTGACAACATAGAAGATGCCGCGGAAAAGGAGGACTTTGCTATCCCCCAGTTTGTCACCAAGATGGTGGAGTTGGGTCTTCTGGGCGACAAGACACAAAAGGGGTTCTACAAGAAGGTAGTAGGGGCTGAAGGCTCACAGATATACGCTCTCGACTACAACAGCATGGACTATGTACCCCAGAGGAAAGCCAACCTACCCCTGCTGGATGAACTCAAACAAGTAACCGACCCGGCAATGAGCCTGCAGACCCTGGTGTATTCCGAGGACAGGGCCGGACGTTTTGCCTGGAAAGTACTCAAGAAGATGCTGCTCTACTGTGCTGCCAAGGTTCCTGAGATATCGGACGACATATTGGGTGTGGATCGGGCTATGAAGTGGGGATTCAACTGGGAGCTTGGACCCTTTGAGACCTGGGACGCCGTAGGCCTTAGAAAATCGGTGGAGAAGGTGGAAAGGGAAGGGGATAAGATACCCCAGAACATAGAGCGAATGCTCTCATCAGGCAGGGAGCGGTTCTATGAGAAACGAGACGGAAGGCGCTACTATTTTGACTTCGGAAAAGCGGATTATGAGGAGATCGAAGAGAAGCCACAGATTATCCTTCTTCCCTCGCTAAAGGAGAGAAAAAGGCTCATCCGGTCGAATGCGGGAGCCAGCCTTGTGGACATGGGCGATGGCGTCGCCTGCCTGGAATTCCATTCCCCGAACAATGCCATCGACGGCGATGTCATCCAGATGATAGGCGATAGCATAGCAGAGGTGGAGGAAGGCTTTGAGGGGCTTGTCATCGGCAACCACGGCGTTAACTTTTGCGTCGGGGCAGACGTGAAGCAGATCTTCGGTCTATGTCAGAACAGGGACTGGGATACTCTGGAGCTTGCGGTAAGGCAGTTTCAGCAGGCGTGCATGGGCATAAAGTATTCGGAGAAACCGGTCGTAGCCGCACCTTTCCGCATGACTCTGGGCGGGGGGTGTGAGGTATGCCTGGCGGCAAGCATGATTAGAGCTAATGCCGAGTGCTATATGGGGCTGGTAGAGATGGGGGTAGGGCTTATTCCCGGTGGAGGGGGCAACAAAGAGATGCTCCTCAGGGCCATTGACTGGGTGCCTCCAAGTGTTCCCAGCGCTGTTCCTGGGGGAGGCCAGCCTGATCTCATCCCCTACGTAGCCAGGGTCTTCGAGACCATCGCCACGGCCAACGTATCCACCTCCGCACGAGAGGCCCAGGGGTTAAGTTACATGAGACCGCACGATAAGATCACCATGAATCCAGATCATCTGCTGCACGATGCCAAGCAGTCAGTGCTTGCCCTGGTCAAAGAGGGCTACTGCCCGCCAAGGCCAAGAGATGATATCAGGGTGGTTGGCAGAACCGGGAGGGCGATTCTGGAACTGATGGTCTATCTGATGCAGGAAGCAGGATACATAACCGACACCGATGCCCACATTGCCAGGAAGCTGGCGTACGTGCTCACCGGCGGCGACTTGGATCAGAACACGCTGGTGACCGAGGAGTACCTGCTGGACGTGGAAAGGGAAGTCTTCCTTTCCCTGGCTGGGGAGGAAAAGACCCAGGCCAGGTTGAGACACTTTGTCGAGACCAACAGACCACTGAGAAACTAGTCCCGGCGGCGAGGAGACATGACAATGAGGCAAGCAGTCATAGTGTCAGCAGTGAGGACGGCCCTGGCAAGGGCATTCACCGGCAGTTTGAGAAACGCAAGGCCGGAGTACACCGCCGCAGAGGTGGTCAAAGAAGCTGTCAGAAGGGCCAATGGCTTGAAGCCCGAAGATGTGGACGATTTGGTCATGGGTTGCGCCTTCCCCGAAGCAGAGATGGGAATGAACCTTGGCAGGGTCATCGCTCTCAAGGCGGGGCTATCGTCTCGGGTGCCGGGGATGACGGTGAACAGGTACTGTGCCTCCGGGCTGGATGCCATTGCCATCGCCTGCCAGAAGGTCATGTGCGGCTTTGCCGATGTGGTAGTGGCAGCGGGGGTGGAGCACATGACCCTGGTGCCCATGGGAGGGAACAAGCCCCTGCCCGATCCGGAACTCATGGAAACCATGCCCGAGGCATATGTGACTATGGGGCTCACCGCAGAGAACGTGGCCCAGCGGTTTAACGTAAGCCGAGAGGACCAGGACAAGTTTGCGCTGGAAAGCCACCGGAAGGCAGCCAGGGCACTGGAGGCGGAGAGGTTTAAGGAGCAGATCCTGCCCTTGCAGGTAGTAGACCGGACCTTCGAAGATGGAAAGGCCGTGAATAGGGAGAAGGTGTTTGACCGGGATGAGTGCGTCAGGTTCGACACATCCCTGGAGGCGCTTTCCAAGCTGAGGGCGATCTTTCGCGCTGGAGGCACAGTGACGGCGGGGAACTCCTGCCCCATGAACGACGCGGCAGCAGCTACTGTGGTCGTGTCTGGGGAGAAGGCGAAGGAACTGGGACTGAAGCCTATGGGCGTCTTCAGATCCTATGGTGTGGGTGGAGTAGATCCGGACATCATGGGCATAGGGCCAGTGGTAGCTGTCCCCAAGGCTCTGAAATACGCCGGTATCTCTCTCGACCAGGTTGATCTCATCGAGCTAAACGAGGCGTTCGCCTCCCAATCTCTGTATGTGGTCGGAACGCTGGGTATCGACGCCAGTAAGCTGAATGTCAATGGCGGTTCCATTGCGCTGGGACATCCGCTGGGCTGCACCGGGGTGTATTTGACCACCAAGCTGCTATATGAGATGGAGCGACGAAAAGCGAGGTTTGGCTTGGTCACTATGTGCATTGGAGGTGGCATGGGGGCAGCGGGCGTTTTTGAGAAAGCAGGATAGGGAAGGGGGAAACCATGGCGGAGAAGGTGATCAAAAAAGGAGGCTCTTTTCTGATTGAGGAGACACCTGCCACAGAGGTGTTCGCCCCCGAGGACTTCAGAGAAGAGCATAAGATGATAATCGGCACTACTGAGGACTTTGTAAAGAATGAGGTGGTGCCCCACATGGAACAACTGGAGCACAAGGACTTTGAACTGACGCGGCGGCTGATGCGACAGGCGGGAGACCTGGGGCTGTTGGGTGCGGATATAGAGGAGGAGTATGGTGGTGCGGAACTGGACAGTATCGCCTCCCTGTTGATCATGGAGCATTCGGTGGCTGCAGGTTCCTTTTGTATAACGCTTAGCGCTCACACCGGGATCGGCTCAATGCCCCTGGTCTTCTTCGGCAATAAGGCCCAAAAGGAGAAGTATCTTCCCTCTCTGGCTCGGGGTGAAAGAATTGGGGCTTACGCCCTGACGGAGCCGGGGGCGGGCACCGATGCTCTATCAATTGAAACCACGGCAGTTCTGTCACCGGACGGCAAATACTATAAACTCAACGGCACCAAGCAGTTTGTTACCAACGGAGGCTTGGCCGATATCATTTTCACCTATGCCAAAGTGGACGGTGACAAGTTCACTTCCTTTGTGGTGGAGAGAGGCTTTGAGGGGGTATCCACAGGGCCAGAGGAGAAGAAGATGGGCATTCGGGGCACCTCCACTACCAGCATGATCCTTGAGGATGCCAGGGTGCCAGTGGAGAATGTCCTCTTCGAAATTGGAAGAGGGCATGTGGTGGCCTTTAACATCCTGGACCTGGGTAGGTTCAAGCTGGGGGCGGGATGTGTGGGAGTGGCCAAGCTGGCCCTGGAGAACTCGGTGAAATACGCTAAGGAAAGGGTGCAGTTTGGCAAGCCCATATGCCAGTTTGGACTGATAAAACACAAGATCGCTGAGATGGCGACAAGAACGTATATAGCCGAGAGCATGGTCTATCGGACTGGCGGACTCATTGATACAGTCCTTGCTACTGTGGACCGGGCTGCTGAGGACGTTGGCAGGCAAAGCGCCAAAAGCATATCGGAGTACGCCATTGAGTGCTCCATAAATAAGGTCTACTG
>JAUWXW010000176.1 GCA_030616195.1 Chloroflexota bacterium
CAGAAGATCCCGTATTTCTCCTGGAACATCTTCCTCAGGGGCTCGCCGCCCATCTCTCCCCCAACCAGAGCAAATTTCAGGTTGAAATCCTTCTTGAAGTCATAGCCCATCTCCTCAGCCTTATCTATGACAATCTTGAGGAAGCTGGGAGTCCCGCAAAACCCATTGGCCTTCAGATCATGCATAACCTGCACTTGCAGCTCAGTGTTTCCCGTACCCATGGGAACAACGGTGAAGCCCATATTCCTGAAAGCCTGGTCAACTCCCAAGCCAGCCGGTGTTATGTGATACGACCAGGTATTGATTACGATTTGGCCCTTGCCAAAGTCCGGCGGGAGCCCCCCACCCATAGCGAATCCCCTCTTCCGTTGAGGGTCGTAGATAGGGCCCGGCGATTGGTAGATTCTGTCCAGACTGTCGAGCGGCACCGCCAGGTATCCCCCAAATGGAGGGTTGTCCTTCTGAAGCTGGATGAGTTCGTCTTTCCTTAACACCGGAATCCTCTCCAAATCCTTAGCACCACGAATCTCCTCGGGCTTGACTCCAGCTCGGTCAAAGCGTTCTTTGACAGCTGGCGCCTTTTCATAGGCGTAAGCGACTAGCTCCCTCAGCCTGGCGTCCAGGTACTTCTGCCTCTCCTCTGGAGGCATCTTCGTCAAGGCGTCGACTGAAGGTGTAGGTTCTTTGGCTGCCATTAGCTTCCTCCTCATACTTACAGTTGGTAGACAGAATTATGCCTCATTTGCTAAAGCTTCACAAGACCCCTTCATGCCAACCACCCGATTCTCTCGGCACTCATTCAGCTCACAATAGCCTTCTATGCAACCTGACTACGCCCACGTTTTTCAGCACACGGCTCGGCCCCGGTACTATTTACGATTCTATTCTAACCTTATCAGGAAGGGTTTCACCCAAAAGCCTTATCGCACCATCCACCATATCATCCAGGATCTGCTTGGCAGGCTTCGTCTCCCTAAGCATTCCCACAATCTGCCCTGCAGGCGCACATAGGAGGTCGTGCCTCTCCGCCTCTGCCAGGCTTTCGATGAAGCCCAACATGAGTAGCACCTGCACCACCATAGGGAGAGCAGGCATCCCCGACTTATCAAAGGCCTCTTGTATTGGGTTCTTTATCTGGCGCAGGGTTTTGCCTGTCCACACTCTGCTGACTGCGGTATCCTCTTCAGTAGCCTCCACCATCATCTTCCGATGGATGTCGGTGATGCTGGCCTCCTCAGCAAAGAGGAAGGCAGTGCCTACCCACACCCCAACAGCTCCCAGTGCCAGAGAGGCGACAACCCCCCTGCCATCGCCTATCCCCCCAGCAGCCAAAACTGGGGTGGGAGCCACAGCATCTACTATCTGGGGAACTAGAGCAAAGGTGCTCACCCTGCCAGTGTGGCCTCCCGCCTCATGTCCCTGCGCCACAATGAAGTCGGCACCTGCCTTCTTGTGGCGCAGCGCGCCCCGTACATTGCCAGCCAGCCCCAGTACCTTCATCGTTCCTTCATGAGCCATGGGTACCACCCATTCTAGAATCCCCACGGCTGAACAGAAGAGAGGAACACCCTCCTCTAACATCACTTGTATCTGCTTTTTAGAGTGCTCCTCGGTGAAGATCAACTCTTGCTTGCTCTCAGTAAGAGTCACACCATAGTCTTCCGTCAACTTGTCCACAAAGTCGATATACTCTTTAGGGACAAATCTCCTCTTCATTTCCGCCAAAGACATATCTGGAGGTGGCCCCTCAGTAAGAGCGCTGGGAAGCAACAGATCAACCCCAAAGGGCTTGTCAGTGAGGCTCTTAATCTCCCTAATCTCAGCACGCAGTTCATCCAGGGGTAGGGCAGTAGCCCCCAGAACCCCCATTCCACCAGCATTAGACACGGCAGCAACAAGCTTCGGCTGTGCTGAGTGACCCTCACCGGCTAAGCCCCCCATGCCAGCAAGGAGGATCGGGTACTCAATACCCAACATATCACAGAGCTCGGTATGAAGCATCTTCCTCTTACTCACGTTTTCTCCTTTCTCTCTTCACTCCCAGACCTCTCAGCCGAGCAAATCACAGTATAACACGCGCACAAGCAGTGTCAACAGAAGGTGTACCCGTCCAAAAGGCCAAAACCAGGCAAGGAGTGTCGCCGCTACCAAATCAACGCCTGAAACCCAGCCTGAACTTGATAGATTGGAAGCAAAAGGCTATAGTCTTGTTGTAGAAAACCAACCGAGGGAAGGGATGTGAAATGAACGAACTAAGTATCGGCAAAATCAGGGGCTTGCAACAGATTTCGACTGCTGAGGGCATCTTCATAATATGCGCAATGGACCATAGAGGGTCTCTCCAGGCTATGATTGAAAAGGAACAGGTTGAAGAAGTTGACTATCAAGAAATGGTAGAACGCAAGCTGGAACTGTGCGCTGCCTTGGCACCCTACGCCAGCGCTGTTTTGTTAGACCCCAACTATGGTGCTGCCCAGTGTATCGTCAGCGGAGCCCTTCCCGGCAACACTGGATTGCTCGTGAGCATCGAAGCCACCGGCTACCAAAGCGACCCTCAAGGACGAATAACCACCTTGCTCGATGGCTGGAGCGTAGAGAAAATCAAACGTATGGGTGCCTCGGCAGTCAAGATCCTGGTCTACTATCGCCCCGATCTGGCTGAGGTCGCCAACAAACAATTGAAAACCATAGAGAAGGTGGCACAGGAATGTCTAAAGCATGACCTCCCCTTCCTCGTCGAGCCCGTAACTTACGCAGCACAGGGAGAAGATGCCGAATCACCAGAATTCGCCGCTCGGAAACCAGGTTTAGTAATTGAAACCGCCCGCCAGATCACGTCACTCCCGATTGATGTCCTTAAGGCAGAGTTCCCCGCCAACCTGAAATATGAATCAGACAAAGCAAAGCTCATTGGACTCTGCCAGCAGTTGGATGAGGCTTCACAGATGCCCTGGGTTATCTTGAGCGCTGGGGTAGACTATGAAGCGTTCCGCGAACAGGTGGAAATCGCCTGTCAGGCAGGCGCTTCCGGATTCCTTGCAGGTCGAGCCATCTGGCAAGAAGCCATACAACTCGGAGACAAGAGAGAACGAGTCAAGTTCTTGTCGACCACCGTAGCTGACAGGTCTAAAGAGCTGGCAGAGATAGCTGCCAAATACGCTGTTCCGTGGTATCGCAAACTGGGCCTCGAGGCTCACCAGCTAGCGGCCATCTCAGACAATTGGCACAAGAGCTATTGAGGCGACTGAATGTCTTCCGATATTCTCTATAATAAGCCACACCGAAGGACAAAGATTGTCTGCACCATCGGGCCGAGTACCAATTCAGCCTCATCAATGAAGGAGTTGCTCCAGGCTGGCATGGATGTGGCTCGGGTCAACTTCTCACACGGCACTCACAAGGAGCACGCCAGCCACATAAGGACACTCCGCAAGGTGGCCAAACAACTCGGCTTGCCCATAGCCGTAATGCAAGACCTTCCCGGGCCGAAAAACAGAACCGGCAAGCTCAAGAAGGGCGTGGTTGAACTCAAGGACAATGCTAAGCTTGTCCTCACTACAAGAGAAGTACTGGGTGATGAACACCAGGTCTCAGTAGACCGGCCCGACTTACCAAAGAACGTCAAGCCCGGCGACACCATCTTCCTCGATGACGGCGCCATAAAGCTAGGAGTACTGGACACCAGCAATACCGACATCAACTGCCAGGTAGTAGCCGGAGGCAGACTTGCTGAGGACAAAGGCATCAATATCCCCGGGATGGCCCAGACGGCCCCCTCAATGAGTGAGGAGGACTGGAAACATCTTTCTTTTGGCTTGAAGCACAACGTCGACTTCGTAGCTTTGTCCTTTGTCAGCCAGGCCAAGGATGTTCTCAGGGTAAGGCGCTTCCTCAAGCAGAAGAAGGCAACCACACCGCTTATCGCCAAGATTGAGAGGCGCGAAGCTCTGGACAACCTTGACGAAATACTCGAGGCGGCCGACGGAGCCATGGTCGCCCGTGGTGACCTGGGTATAGAGGTCCCCATACAAAAGGTGCCCATAGCTCAGAAGAGAATAATCCAAAAATGTAACCGCCTCGGAACACCGGTTATCGTAGCCACTCAAATGCTGGAGTCGATGGTAGACTCGCTCAGTCCCACGCGGGCCGAGGTCACTGACATAGCCAACGCCATTTTCGATGGTACCGACGCTCTCATGCTGTCGGAGGAAACCGCCGTCGGTGACTACCCGAAGGAAGCCGTGTCTATGATGGCACAGATTGCTCTGGAGGCAGAGTCAGCCCTGCCATACGAGGAGATTCTGGCAAGCAAGGGCAAAAACCTCCAGCCTGAAACCGACGATGCAATTAGCTACGCTGCTTGCCACACCGCCCATCAACTGGGAGCAGCCGCCATCGTTGCTTTCACATCCTCGGGGAGCACCGCCAGACGCGTCGCCAAATATCGCCCACAGGTAGCGATCCTGGCTATTACCCCCAGCCGCAGAACACAGAGACAATTATGCCTATCCTG
>JAUWXW010000110.1 GCA_030616195.1 Chloroflexota bacterium
ATTATCTTTGGACTCTCCTTTTTGCGTTTTGAATTTTCATCTTCGGTCATTTGAATTTGTTCAGGATTTAGAAATTAGTGTTTAGAATTTGCTTGTATCCTTTACTGTACGCAAGTATTCATGGCGCCCATATAAACCTCCGGGAGCACCCCATCAATTAGGGGCATGGCCCAGTCGGACGGTTTCCTCCGATACTACTCGCTCCTCCAACTTGGTGAACAGGGGTTCAGGACGGGCCAACTTCTGCCCTGGAGACACGGCATGAAAACCCCATCCCTCCTCCTTTACCAGCCCCTCAAAACCAAGGAGATGATGCAGTTTCTGGGAGCTAAAAGGTAGGAAGGGATACATTATGGTCTTGAGGCAGGAGATAACCGAGAGGGCTACAAAGAGGGTAGTGGCACAACCCTGCCTATCTTCCTTGACTGTTTTCCAAGGGGACTTCTCTTCTAAATAGCGATTCGTCTCTTGTGCTAGAGACATGGCTGCCCTGATCGCCTCTCTAAAACGACAGTGGTAAAGTAGGTTGTCTGCCGAATGCAGGCTGGACTCTGCTCGGCGTAACAGTGCCTGGCTGGTTTCGTCAAGTTCAGCGGGAACCGGCACACAGCCGTCGAAGTGGCGATAGGTCAAGCTGAGAACGCGATGCACAAGATTCCCATAAGTAGCCAGCAGCTCATCATTATTGCGTCGAACAAACTCTCGCCAGGAGAAATTGGTATCGCCTGTCTCCGGCATGTTCGCTGCCAGCAGGTAGCGCAACGGATCCGGATCATAGCGTTCTAAATAGTCCGGCAGCCAAACAGCCCAGTTGCGACTGGTGGAAAGTTGCTTCCCCTCCAGTGTTAGAAACTCGTTTGCCGGAACGTCATAGGGCAGGTTGAGTCCCCCATATCCCATTAACATTGCCGGCCAGTCCATGGTATGGAAGGGAATGTTGTCCTTGCCAATAAAGTAATAACTCTTGGTCTCTTGCTGCCAAAAATCCCTCCATTTCTCATCTTCACCATTAAGCTTAGCCCACTCTTTGCTGGCTGAGAGATAGCCAATCACAGCCTCGAACCAAACATAGATTCGCTTGCTCTCAAAACCAGGCTGCGGTATTGCCACCCCCCAGTCGATGTCCCGGGTAATAGCCCGATCTTTTAGTCCTTCCTCAAGATAGCGCAGGGTGAAATTGAGCACGTTTTGTCTCCAGTGGTTTTGCTGCTTCACCCAGTTGAGGAGTTCGTCTCTGAAAGAGCTCAAACGCAAGAAAAAGTGCTCCGAATCTCTGGTCTGGGGGCTGGTACCACATAACCGGCAACGAGGGTCAGCCAACTCAGCATAGCCGAGAGGCTTACCACATTTATCACACTGGTCACCCCTGGCCTCCTTGAAATGGCAGTAGGGACAGGTGCCCTCTACATAGCGGTCAGGCAAGTAGCGCTGGCAACGGGTACAGTAAGGTAAAGGCATGCTATTGCGGTAAATATGGCCCTTGTCCAGTAGTCTGAGGAAGAAATCCTGTACTACCTGGGCATGGTTTGGCGTGCCAGTACTGGTGAACAGGTCGAACTCTATGCCTAGCTTCTGCCAGGAATCGCGGAATTCCTGATGATATCTGTTGACTATCTCGTCGGGAGTCTTGCCTGCCTGCTCAGCACGAATGGTTATTGGTGTGCCGTGCTGATCACTGCCGGAAACCATCAACACCTGATTGCCCTTGGCACGGTGATAGCGGGCAAAAATGTCTGCCGGGAGATACGCGCCGGCAATATGCCCCATGTGCAAAGAGCCGTTAGCATAAGGCCAAGCAACACCAACAAGAATTCTCTCCATCAGAATTCAGTGCTTGGAGACATTTTAGCATAACTCATTGCCAAATAGAATCGGTCCCAGACCTAGCTATGGGATCTCGATGCCGCCACTCTGTGGGCTATAGCATCCGCATCATATTGAGCTAGTTCTCATTCAGAGCCCTTGACTCTTAGCCAGGCCCGGTAGAGTTCCTTTTTTGATAAGCCTGTCGTGAGCGACAATCGAGATATTGCCTCTTTGGCAGTAGCACCCTGATGATACAGGTGGCGAAGCTCTGGCTCCACCTCCGAAGTCGAGACAGGCTTCTTTGCTCCCGTCTCCCCTTCAATGACCAGGGTGAATTCTCCCCTTGGTTGCTGGAAGTGCTCTATTGCCTGGCTTATGGTGCTGCGAAAGACCTCTTCATACACTTTTGTCAGCTCTCGACCAATAGCTATGTTCCTGTCTCCTAAAACGTCAGCCAGGTCATTCAACGTGGACAGGAGACGGTGAGGTGCCTCAAGAGCTACTAGGGTCCGTGGTTCAGAGGCAACGGACTTCAGCAAACGAAGCCTTTCCCCTTTCTTTCGAGGCAGGAACCCAAGATAGGTGAATTGGTGGGTGGGCAATGCCGACACTACCAAAGCGGTAACCACCACTGAAGGACCGGGGATAGGCACCACCGGGATGCCGCGTTGGGCAGCAGCTACAATAAGCTCGTATCCTGGATCACTCAGTCCTGGCATGCCTGCTTCAGATACCAGGGCCACATCTTTGTCCTGCAAGTAGTCAAGAAGATAGCCCAGTTTAGCTTTGCTGTTATGCTCGTGGTAGCTTGTCGAAGCGGTCTTGATTCCGTAAGCAGCCAGTAGCCGTTTCGTCTTGCGAGTATCCTCGGCGGCTATAAGCCCTACTTCCTTGAGGATACGGAGAGCACGAAGGGTGATATCCTCCAGGTTCCCAATAGGAGTAGCCACAATATACAGGATGGCCATAACCGCTTATTCTCCGCCGCTTAGTATACTGGTTTCTCATCGGAAAATCCCATTTTCGTAGAAAGAGCCCTTCTTTCGAAAGGCCGGTAAGCTGGTATTGCTGACCTGCCCCCAAACCAGGCATTCGGGCCGTTGTCATAGGGCGGGTGCTCCGCCCGCCAGAGGCCGATCTTCGATCACCCGCCCCGCTCGGCAGGGGACAGAGCCCTCGCCACAGGCGAGTCGGCCGCCAGGGTCGGTCAACAGAGTCGCTCGGTAGAGTCGCCTGTGGAGACCTCTGGCGACCTCAGGAGACCAATGGAGACCTGCCCTATACCCGGGGGGATTTCAATAGCTGCTTTCTGGCCTGCTTAGGTTTATTGACTTTCCAAATCCCCTTTGATATAGTTTGGGACAAATTAGTCCACTGCCTTAGAGAGAGACAGCATGCCCGTTCACAAATTTAGGGAGATGCGACGTTCCTACGGTTTTGACGAGGTAGCTATAGTACCTGGGGATAGCAGCATTAATCCTGAACAGACAAATACCGATCTCAAATTGGGGAATCTAACCTTCTCTGTGCCTATCCTGGCCGCAGCCATGGATGCTGTAGTTGACCCCAATTTTGCTGTCCTGTTCAGCAAGCTCGGCGGGCTGGCAGTGCTGAACATTGAGGGCATACAAACTCGTTATGATAATCCACAGGAGATCATAACTGAGATCATCCAGGCTCCTGCCCATGCCGTTACCTCCTTATTGCAGCAGGCTTACTCCCAGCCGATAAAGGAGCAGCTTATTGGTGAGCGTATTCAGTCGATTAAACAAAAGGGCGGAGTTTGCGCCGTTTCGGTTACTCCAGCCAATACTAAGAGTTTCGCTCCCCTTATCGCCGAAGCAGGAGCGGATGTGCTGGTTATTCAATCCACAGTGACTACTGCTCGGCACATTTCTAAGAGTCCCAGGGGGCTGATCTTCTCAGAGTTAGGCCAATCGCTCACTATACCTGTTGTCGTGGGAAACTGCGTTAGCTACACTGCCGCTTTGGAACTAATGAGGACCGGTATTGCTGGCATTCTCGTCGGCGTCGGCCCGGGGGCAACCTGCACCACCAGACAGGTTCTTGGAATAGGAGTCCCCCAGGTGACCGCCACCATCGATTGTGCTGCTGCCAGAGACCAGCATTTTCAGGAAACAGGGCAATATGTAGCTGTAATTACCGATGGCGGCATCCATTCCGGAAGCGACCTGTGTAAGGCATTTGCCGCTGGCGCTGATGCTGTGATGCTGGGTGCTATTCTTGCCCAGGCCGAAGAGGCACCGGCTGGTGGCTATCATTGGGGCATGTCAACCCCTCATCCGGCATTACCTCGGGGTAAACGAATTAAGGTTGACACTTGTGCTCCCCTGGAGAAAATACTCTTTGGTCCTTCAACAGTAAGTGACGGAACTCAAAACCTGGTTGGGGCACTGCGAACTGCTATGGGCGTTTGTGGCGCTGCCACCATTGCCGAAATGCATCAAGTTGAAATGGTAATCGCACCAGCAATAACAACAGAAGGCAAGTCTTGGCAACTCCAAGAACTCTACTCTCAGTAGCCGACCTCAGCGGCAATGATATCTGGGGTCTTATTGAAAAGGCAAGCAGCCTGAAGCAAGAGGCAGCAAAGCTACGTCTCAAGAACAAGGTTATCGCTCTCCTCTTTGAGAAGCCTTCCCTTCGCACACGGGTGAGCTTTGATGTAGCCGTGTGGCAGCTAGGGGGGCATACCATTTATCTTTCTCCTGATGAGGTAGGCTTGGGAGAGCGAGAAAGAGTGCCGGATGCAGCGCGGACACTTAGCCGCTATGTGAGCGGTATTGTGGCTCGGACCTTCTCGCACCAGACTCTCGAAATGTTGGCTCAACATGCTGAGGTGCCGGTGATCAACGCTCTTTCCGACCGCGAACACCCGTGCCAGGCGCTGGGCGACCTGCTTACCATTGTTGAGAAAAAGGGGAAACTTCAGGGTCTCAATCTGGCCTTTATTGGCGATGGCAACAATGTGGCCAGAAGTTTGCTTTTGGCCAGCTCCCTTGTAGGCATGAACTTTTCTATCGCTTCCCCGCCAGCCTATATGCTTGAGGGAACAATTGTGGAACAGGCCAAGGAGCTCGCCTGGAAAGCCAATGCCGCTATATCTCTCACTTCAGATCCTCGCCTTGCGGTAAAGGGTGCTGATGTGGTCTATACCGACGTATGGACTAGTATGGGGCAGGACGCTGAGGCAGAAGCTCGCCGCCTTGCCTTTGCCTCGTATCAGGTGGACGCCCAACTCTTATCGTTGGCCAAAGAAGCTGCCCTGTTCATGCATCCCCTACCAGCCCATCATGGGGAAGAGATCGCTGAGGGGCTTCTGGATCACCCTCAGTCTGTAGTCTTTGATCAGGCAGAGAACCGACTTCACATTCAGAAAGCGATTCTGTTAAGAGTGCTTGGTGACTAGGCCTGGCAAACGGAGATGAGGGAATACCATGAGCAGACCCATGGTGGCCATTGTAGGTAGGCCCAACGTAGGCAAATCCACCTTGTTCAATCGACTGCTCGGTGAGAGAAGGGCTATTGTTGAGGGCCTGCCGGGAACAACTCGCGACAGAATTCACGCTGATGTTTCCTGGGAGGGGTATGAATTTACTCTGGTAGATTCTGGTGGATTGGAGCCAAGGCCAGAGTCCACCATAAGACAGAAGGTTAGAGACCAGGTGGAGATAGCTATTGCTGAGGCCGATGTGATACTTTTCTTAGTGGATGCCCGAGAAGGGGTAATGCCAGTGGATGAGGACATAGCTGGGATACTGCGTCGCTCACAGAAACCAATAGTGCTGGTGGCAAACAAGATAGATAACTCCAGACAGGAAAGCGACATATTCCAGTTCTATGAGCTGGGTATAGGCGAACCTATACCTGTCAGCGCTTATCACGGCAGAGGAATTGATGACTTGTTGGAGGAAGCCACCACCTGTCTGCCACCCGTTACTACCCCGACCCCTGCTGAGCCAGAGGGAGTGAAAATCGCCATCATAGGGCGACCCAACGTAGGAAAGTCACTGCTGGTAAATACCCTCCTGGGAGAGGAACGGCTCGTGGTTCATGATATTCCCGGAACAACACGTGATACGGTAGATACCGTTTTCCACTATGACGGCGAAAGTATAGTCCTTATTGATACAGCGGGCATAAGGCGCCGTGGTCGGATTGAGCCTGGCGTGGAACGGTATAGTCTGATTCGCACCGAGCGCGCCATTGAGCGAGCTGACGTTGCCGTATTACTCATTGATGCGGTGGAGGGCATTACCGCCCAAGACCTCCATGTCCTGGGCTATATTCAACAGTCTTTTAAGGGGGCCATAT
>JAUWXW010000246.1 GCA_030616195.1 Chloroflexota bacterium
TTGTAAGAGCCGGTTGTGCTCCGCAGTAAGCATTTCGATGAGCTGACGGCGGCGCGTGAGAAGATTGCGCATCTCGCGGGCCTTCTGGTCCGGCAATGGCCTTATCTCTGGTTTTACCCGCAAGCCGAAAAGAGCGAGTAGTCGGGCGTCAATGCTGTCGGTCTTAGCCAGGATACCGATCGCGCGGGCGAAGTCGCGTACTTGGCGCGGGTTGATGACGACTACCGGTAGGCGGTCGGCTTGAAGAGCTGTGACTAGGGGCATTTCGAGACCACCAGTCGCTTCAATGATAATCCTGGCGGTTTTCAGACCAGCGATATACCGGACGGCATTAGTGATGCCTTCATGGTCATTGGCAAACTGACGTATCCCTTCGGAACTACTGACCGTCACGTCCAGGGTATTCTTAGCAACATCCACACCGGCACAGACTGCTTCCTTTGTCATTGGCTTTTTCTCCTTCTTAGCCCGTCCTTGCATGATGCGGGTTTGATTAACCCTGACAACTGTTCGGGCTTTTTAGAGATTCGGGCATGGCGACCACGCTGCCCCACGGTCTTGGCGGACCCGAGGTCAATCGGCCTGCCACACCCCATCTCCGGTAGATATTCTAACACACTGTTTGAGATACAAGGTATAAAATCCCCAAAAAGGGTCAAATAAAATTCCCCACCTCCAAGGAGAATATGCTCTCCTGTGAGAGAAGTCTCATCATAGGAGGGCCCAAGGAGGATGGTAACGTTGGACGAGTATCTTGAAATTCAGGAGTTAGCCAGCCAAGGGTTATCGAGGATGGAGATTGCTCGGCGGCTGGGCCTGGACCGGAAAACGGTTTGCAAGTACCTGAGGGCGGTCAGTGGACCTCCTGTAGGTCACAGTCGCCGTATTCGGAGCAGGTTGCTGGAGCAGTTTGAGGGCTATCTCAGGATGCGCGTAGCTCAGGGCTGCACCAATGGCAAGGTATTGCTGCGTGAGATCCAGGAACAGGGCTATGAGGGAAGCTACTGCACTCTTAAGCATTTCCTGAAACCAGTTAGGGATGCAGAGCGCTGGCGGGCGGAGATAAGGTGGGAGGCTCCCCCGGGACTATATGCCCAAGTCGATTGGGGGGACTTCACTGCTCAGCTCCCCGACCACTCTCTGATAAGGCTGCATGCCTTCGTATTCACTTTGGTCTACTCTCGGGCGATATACGTGGAGTGGACCACGAGGATGGACATGGCTAGCCTGGAGCGCTGCCATGAACATGCCTTTGCCTATGTAGGCGGTGTCCCCAGGTATATTGTGTACGACCGGCTGAAGACAGTGGTATTGGGGGAGGACGAGCGCGGCCAGGTGCACTTCCACCCTGCCTTCCTCGACTTTGCCCAATACTACGGCTTTACTCTGAAAGCCACTCCACCAAACTGGCCTAAGGGGAAGGGCAAAGTAGAGTCGGGAGTGAAGTATGTGCGGCGCAACTTCTGGCAGGGGCTGGTGAGTATCGCCGGGGTGGATGATCTCAATCACCGCTGCCGGGAGTGGCTGGATAAGGTGGCCAACCCTCGGGTGCACGGCACCACGGGCAGGGTTCCCTTCGAGATGCTCCAGGAGGAGGGACTTCAGTCTGTGGCAGGCAGGCCTCCCTATCCGGCATATCCGGCGGTGCTGAAGCCGGTGAGCCGGGATGCTCTAGTCAGCTACAGAGGCTGTCGCTACTCTCTACCCGCTGAGTGGGCAGGAAAGAATGTTTGGGTGAGAACTGTCAGCAGTGACCGAATAGTGGTCAGCGCCAAGGGCCGGATAATCTCGGAGCAGCCCCTGGAGCCAGTCCTGAAGCGGACGGTGATCACTGATTCACACTACGCCTCGCTGCGGGGTCGGCCCAGGCTTAAGCCAGTAAGGGTGATACCCCGAATAGAGCCACCTTCATTGGAAGTTGAGCGCCGTCCCCTTTCTGAGTATGAGGCCCTGCAAGAGGTGCCGTCATGACAAGCGAAACCGCTTCGAAGGCTACAAGGCTGACCTACCTTCAAGTACAGGAATATTTGGAGCAGCTGAAGCTGACTCAAGCTCTCTCTTCCCTGGATAGGGTGGCCGAGGAGGCAGCCCAGGGTGAATGGAGCTATACTGAGTTCCTGAAGAAGATTCTGGAGGAAGAGATCGCTGCCCGCCAGGAGCGGCGTCTAGCGGTCAAGCAGCGCCTGGCTCACTTCCCTTGGGTGAAGACTCTGGACCAATTCGACTTTGCCTTTCAGCCCAGCGTGGATGAGAAGAGGATCAGAGAACTAGCAACTATGCGCTTTGTGGATCAGGCAGACGTGCTCCTCTTCACCGGACCGCCCGGGGTGGGCAAGACTATGTTGGCTATCGGTCTGGGGATGGAAGCTGTCAGGGCGGGGCACTCGGTATACTTCATCACCCTCACGGAATTGGCCGACCGGGTGCCGCGGGACAGAGCTGATCCTCGCTGGGCAGAGAGGCTGAGAGTGCTCAGCCATCCTCGGCTGCTCATCATCGACGAGGTGGGCTATGTGCCGCTAGATCCGGTGGTCTCCTACTTCGTCTTCTCGCTGGTGTGCCGCAGGTACGAGAAGGGGGCTATGATCTGGACCTCGAACAAGGGCTTCGCTGAATGGGCTAGCGTCTTTGCTGGGGATGAGGTGCTCACTGCTGCCATCCTCGACCGGCTGCTCCATCATGGCACGGTGATCAACATCCGGGGGCGGTCATATCGTCTACGTGACAAGCTTCACTCTGGCACGGTAGTTGCTCATCCTACCCCTCCTTCCGCCTCAGAAATCACAACGCCAGCGGAGAAGCGATAATGACCAGACTAGGCAGCTTAATACCCAATCAGGTGGGGAAATTTAAATTACCCCAAATGGGGAAAATTGCTTTACCCTTGACAGCTAGAGTATTTCTAGATACGAGCTGTCTCAGCAATCTAGCCAAGGTAGAGATGGAAGAGCTCGCAGCAACTGAAGCTGAGAAATGGGGAGCACTTC
>JAUWXW010000179.1 GCA_030616195.1 Chloroflexota bacterium
AGGCGAAGAGGAGCCCAATCACATGGTAGCCTGCTTACCTTGTGAGGGCGTACCTGATGACACAGTAAATTTCTTGGCCATTACAGATTATCACTAGTGTCCTCATAATCAATTCCCCCAACCAAACCATTTCGCAACAAGCTACACTAGAATTACCCTCGGCCTTTCGCTATAATGACAGCACTCTGGAGAGAAGAATGGAGAAGCTGAAGGGGCTCATTCTAGAGGAAGTGGAAGCTCACCGCGCTGACCTTGTTGAGCTTAGCCTCAGGATCCATGCCAATCCCGAGGTGGGTCTTCAAGAGGTGAAGGCCTCAGCATGGCTGGCGGAATACCTGGAAAGCAAGGGCTTTGCAGTGGAAAGGGGCGTGTGCCAATTACCCACTGCTTTCAAAGCCACTTATGGTCGAGGGAAGCCTGTGATTGCCTTCCTTGCCGAATACGACGCTTTACCTGAGCTGGGGCATGCTTGCGGACACAATATCATCGCGGCGGCAACTGTAGGTGCCGCGGTAGCTATCCGAGCTGCAGTCGATCGACTGGGAGGCAGTGTCCTGGTTGTCGGAACCCCTGGTGAGGAGCTTTATGGGTGCAAGGAAACCATGGTAAGGGGAGGAGCTTTCACCGGAGTAGACGCAGCAATGATGATACATCCTGGGACGAGGGATATCGTTGCCTCGCCAGCGCTGGCCTGCTTGTCTTTGGAGGTAGAGTTCTTTGGCAGGGCGGCCCATGCTGCTGCCTACCCTGACGAGGGTATTAATGCCCTGGAGGCTCTGATCCTGGCTTTCAACAACGTCAATTCGCTACGCCAGCATGTCAGAGAGAGGAGCCGCATTCATGGAATCATAACCAAAGGTGGTGAGGCAGCCAATATCGTCCCTGCCTACAGTAAGGCCCTGTTCTTGGTACGGAGTGAAGACGAGCAATACCTTGAAGAGTTAAAGGAAAGGGTGTTAAACTGCTTTACCGCTGCTTCTCTAGCCACTGGCGCCCGTCTGGAACACAGGTGGGGGGAGGTAACCTACGCTCCGCTACGCCATAACTCAGTTCTGGCACAGCTCTTCATCCAAAACATGGAGTCTTCAGGACGAAAAGATTATGGTTCTGGCCCCCAGCGAGCACTTGGCAGCACTGATATGGGCAATGTGAGCCAGGCAGTGCCCAGCCTTCATCCTTTTGTGGCCATCGCATCCCCTGAGGTCTTGGAGCATTCGCCCGAATTCGCTGCCGCGGCTGCCTCTGAAGCAGGTCACCAGGGGTTGATGGATGGAGCCAAGGCTCTTGCCCTTACCGGGGCTGACCTTCTTGCCAGCCGGGAATTGCTGGATAGAGTCAAGGAGGACTTTCTTGAGGGAAAGGGAGCCTCAAATGAGTAATCGCGGCTCTTGCCGTAGACTGTGGACGGTGCTGTACTGGCCGGAGGCCGGTAGCGCCGAAAGCTCGACTCTTCCAATACCCGTTCACCTTTGGTATGGTGTGCAGCCTCTACCGGACCCGGGTTGCCAGCGCAGATCTACACTGGAACTGGGAGAGGTCAATCGCTATTCTGGGGGGAGGTAAAAGGCTGACAAAGAAGGGGGGGCTTGCCATAGCATGAATCTGGCATTATACTTAGCACAAAATGGGGTGAACCTAGAAGGGAGGCTAATATGAATTTACGTTGGCTCGTTTGCGGAGCGGGAAACCTGCACATCGTTGGTCCCTGCCCTGATTGCTATGCCACCCAAGGAGGATTGATTTTGGGCACTGTAGCCAGTACCTTTAAGGGCAGGATAACCGCCAAGTGCGTGGACTGCGGTAAGTATGTGGACTATTATGTTGATGCCTCTGAGGAGAAGATTTGGAAGCTGGAACCTGTAGAAGCAAAGGGGTTGCACGTAGAGGTATAGACCTTTGCAGGAAAGGCAAACAACTCCCGGCTAACAAGATTTGCTGTGGTAGATTTGCGTTGCTTCGGGGGACTTCGCTTCTAACCAGGGCCAAGTCCTTGATCTAGCTTTTTTGTTACGAGATTCATCAGCTACGAGTTGCCCCCGATGTGTCGGGGGCAACTACATTGTAATCTAGTACGGCTTCTAATCGGGCGTGCTTGGAACCGGTCTGTGTTGTAAGACAGGTTGACAGCGGTTCAAACGCCTTGCCAATTACCTCCCCTTCCAAACTGGCTTCCTTTTCTCGGCGAAAGCCCTCGGCCCCTCCATGGCGTCCTCACTCTTGGTCAGGCGCTCGCCGATTTCCAGTTCCAGGAGCAAGCCATCGGCCAGGCTCATCTCTATCCCGCGGCACGCCAGTTCCTTTACCGCTCTAACCGCAAGGGGGCCATTTTCACAGATCCGGTTGGCCAGTGCCTCGGCCTCAGGCATAAGTTGATCAAAGGGGACCACCTTGTTGACCAGTCCCAGACGGCAAGCCTCCTCGGCGTCCACGAGGTCACCGGTCATGAGCAGCTCCAAAGCCTTGGCGAAAGGTATCAGGCGGGGTAACTTCTGGCTGCCACTGTTTCCCGGTATAACGCCTGACTTCACCTCGGCAAGACCCAATCTGGCAGTATCGGCAGCGATCCTGATATCACAGGCGAGCGCCAGCTCCAATCCCCCCCCGATACAAATACCATTGATGGCCGCAATAACGGGTTTCCATATCTGCATGCCGCGCATAGGATTGACTTCGGGTAAGGGCATAGCAGGACGCTTGTCCTCCGGGATCGCCAGCCACTCGGCCATTTCTTTTAAGTCCTGTCCAGATGAGAAGGCCTTGTCTCCAGTAGCAGTCACAATCGCTGCCCAGACATCAGGGTCGTCCCCAACATCTGTCCAGGCCTTTATCAACCCATCCCAGACCTCGGAATTCATGGCATTGCGCGTCTCAGGGCGGTTTATGGTCAGGTAAGCAATTCTCCCTTTCTTTTCGTAGATAAACGCTGGCATTCGATCGCCTCCTTTCAGGTTGTGAACTCGTCTAATTTTACGACAAAACTCCTTTGGTTTGCTACACACACCGGACCGCCCCCAGAAGTTTTTTGGTTCGTGGGCGCAATGTGCTATAATTTTAGGCAGATGCCCTAAGGAGGTGTGGCTGTGGACGCTGCAGTGAAAGAATTGAAAGAAAACGTATGCATCAAGGCGGTGAAAGGCCTTTACCGAGGCCGTGAGAGGATTGATATGGACGCGGGCTACAGGTCAGAGGTAAAGGTCTGCCTGGAGCGGGCCCGCCTGATAACTGAGTCCTACCAGGAGACTGAAGGGGAGCCCATGGTTACCAGGAGGGCCAAGGCTCTGAAGAAGATCCTGGACAACATGACTATCTACATCCAGCCCAAAGAGCGCCTGGTGGGTAACATGGCCAGCGATCCCTATTCCCTGCCGCTCTATCCGGAGCTTTACTGGAGGTGGCTGGAGAAGGCCCTGGGTGATGAGTATCAACACCTGCTGGATGACGAGGGGAAGGAAGAACTGAAAGAGATCAACAAGTACTGGAAGGTGCTATCGGTGCACGGCATGGAGCGAAGCCTGGTGCCTGATAGTATCAAGGCCTATACGGGGTATACGCCGGTAAGTTTCTTCACCTACACCTGGGATATGGTGCTGCCCAACTACGAGAAGATATTTGGGGTAGGGCTCAAGGGCATTATAAAGGAGGCTGAAGACAAGCTGAAGGAGATAGGCTCAGACCCTGATATCAATGCTGGGGAATACCTGGAGCAGAAGAGGTTTCTGGAGGCGGCGATAATCTCGTTAGAGGCGACCATCAATTTTGCCAGGAGGTATGCGGCGCTGGCCAGGGAGAAAGCCAAGGCTGAGAGGGATGCGGAGGAGAGGAAGCGGCTGGAGCAGCTTGCCGAGATATGTGATTGGGTGCCGGAGAACCCGGCCAGGAGCCTGCACGAGGCTATGCAGTGTTTCCTCTTCATTCATCTAATTGTCGGTTTCATTGAACTCCCCTCTGTAGGCTGTGGGGTGAGGTTAGATAAAATTATGTATCCCTATTACAGGAGGGATATAGAGGAGGTGAGGACCACCAGGGAGGAGGCGCTGAACCTGGTGGAATCGCTGTGGATCAAGTTTGAGGAGATGGGGTTCATCCATCCACCCCGGCTATTTGGCTCTGCTGGTGGGGGGCTGGCGTGGCAAAACGTCACCCTGGGAGGAGTGGACAAACAGGGCAATGACGCCAGCAACGAGATGTCGTACATCATTCTGGATGCCACCAGGGAACTGCACTCGGTACAGCCACCTCTGTGCTTCAGATACCACGACAGAATACCCGGGGACCTGGTGTCGAGGGCTATCGACACCCAGAGGACAGGGGTAGCCCAGCCTGCCTTCTTCAATGACAAGATGATGATTCCCTATCTGCTGAGCAAGGGGATACCCCTGGAGGATGCCCGGGGTTATGCTATC
>JAUWXW010000079.1 GCA_030616195.1 Chloroflexota bacterium
CGGTAATTGTTACTTCTGAATTCCTTATTCGTCTTCTATCCCCAAGTTCAGAATGTAGTCAACGGCATGTTTTACGGTTACTATTCCTCTGGCATCCTCGTCGGGTATCTCTACCTTCTTGTTTGGACCGCTAAATTCCTCCTCCAACGCCATCATCAGCTCCACCAAATCGAGGGAGTCAGCGTTGAAGTCTTCAATAAAAGAAGCAGAAGGCACTACCTCTTCTTCTTTAACTCCCAGTTGGTCTACAATAATTGCCTTCACCCGTTCGAAAACTGAAGCCACTATGTTACCCCTTTCTCCTTTTTATTAGTGAACTCGGTGTAAATCGAGCCTAAAACACCGTTGACAAACCTGGCAGAGTTCTCGCTTCCAAAAGTCTTGGCTAACTCGACAGCTTCGTTGATAGCAACCTTTGCCGGAACCGCCTCAAATAGAATCTCAGCAACTCCTAGTCGCAAGATATTTCTATCAACCGTGGCCATTTGTTGCAAGGGCCAGGCGGGAGCAAACCTTTGAATCAATTCATCAATAGCCCCCATATTCTCCAGTACTTTTGAGACTAGCTGCCAGGTAAAGCTGACCGTCTCCTCCGGCAGGGAAGTGTCCTCAAGTAGCCAGTCCAAAGACTCTGCGAAGCCATGATCTGTGGAGTCCACCTCAAATAGCGTCTGCAGAGCCGTTGCTCTCGCCTTTCTTCGGCCGCCTGGAGACGTCTTCGTCATGGCTCTATTTACTCAGACTATTGTTAACGAAGGGCAAGAAATGCGCTTGCCATTTGCGATTAAGTATAGCATTCGTTCTCCAACAAGTGAAGACTTGCTGCCATAATCTTCTTTAGTCTTTGCCGTTCTACCACTTCCAGGCACTCCCGACTTCTATCAGACTTTCTTGCCCTCTGTGCTTATAGCCTCGGCTTCTTTGCTGATCCGCTTGATCAGCCCGGTTAGCACCTGTCCCGGCCCTATTTCAATAAAGGTAGAGACTCCTTCTTTCATCATGTATTCAGTAGACCTCTGCCACTGGATACAGTGGCAGAGCTGGTTCAACAGTTCAGCCTTCACTGCTTCGGCATCGGTTATTGGCTCCGCAGTAGTGTTGGCAATGATAGGAATAGCCGGGTCACGAAAAGTAAGCTTCGAGATAGCCTGAGCCATTCCTTCAACAGCCGGCTGCATCAAAGCGGTATGAAAGGCCCCGCTAACTTGAAGAGGGATGGCGCTCCGGGCACCCTTTGCCTTGGCTAACTCCGCAGCTTGGGCTACATTCTGGGTAGCGCCGCTGAGTACTATCTGTCCCGGACAGTTAAAATTAGCTACTTGAGTCCCGGTGGATTGGCAGACCTCGTTTACCGAGGCTTCATCCATCCCAAGGATGGCCACCATTCCTCCCGGGTTTTCCTGCCCTGCTTCTTGCATCAACTGGCCCCGTTGTCCGGCAAGGTAGAGCGCCTCAGCAAAGTCCAGCACTCGGGCGGCTACCAGGGCGGTGTATTCACCAAGGCTGTGGCCAGCTACGAAGGCCGGTGCCGTACCTTGAAGCTCAGGACTGGCTCTGAGGTAGGCAATGCTGACCGCCAGTATCGCTGGCTGGGCGTTGGAGGTTTGGCGAAGCGTCTCCTCAGGTCCCTCAAAGCAAAGCTGTGTTAGCCGAAAACCCAGGACGGTGTCAGCTTCTTCGAAGACCGCCCTGGCCTCAGGTGAGCTATCGTAGACTTCACGCCCCATGCCCACCCGTTGCGAGCCCTGGCCGGGGAAGACATAAGCAACTTTCCCTTCTCTTGCCATAGGAAATCTCAATTCATGTGACGCCTGAGTCTGGCAATTTGCGTTTCTGCCTCAGTCATCACTTCTGCAATTATTTCTTTGGCTGTCTTTATCTCTCTTATCGAACCAACGCTTTGCCCTGCCATCAGAAGGCCATCCTCCACATTGCCTTCGATCACGCCTGAGTAGAGCTTGCGGGCGCGGAAATACTCCTCCAGGGATGCCTTGCCTTTTCCTTCCAGGGACAGGAATTCTCGTGTCAGCTCGTTCTCAAGACAGCGGATTGGGTGTCCTGTAGACTGGCCTATCACCACGGCAGCGCCGCTGTCGGCCTCCAGTATCCTTTGCTTGAACCTGGGGTGAGCGATACACTCTTCAGTGCAGATGAACCTTGTTCCCATCTGGACAGCCTGGGCGCCCAGGGCCAGGGCAGCTATGAGCCCTCTCCCATCAGCAATCCCTCCTGCTGCTACTACGGGTATGCTGACGCTGTCCACTACCCGGGGTACCAGAGTCATTGTCGTCACCTCTCCAATGTGCCCCCCGGACTCCATTCCTTCGGCTACTACCGCGTCTGCACCCAATCCTTCCAGTCGCTTTGATGAGGCAACGCTGGAGATCACAGGCATCACCTTGAGTCCGGCGGATTTGAGTTCAGGGATATAACGACTGGGATCACCTCCACCTGTAGCTACCACTGGTACCTTCTTCTCAATAACCACTTCTACTACTTCTTTGACGAAGGGTGATCTCAGCATGACGTTTACGCCGAAGGGCCTATCGGTTAACATTCGAGTTAGGTCGATTTGCTCTCTTATCCAGTCGGGCGGAGCATTGCCGGTACCAAGGGTTCCTAGCCCACCAGCATTGCATACCGCGGCCACAAGCTCAGGGCTTGCCAGATATGTCATGCCGCCCTGAATAACAGGATAGTCGATGCCCAGAAGTTCACAGATGGCGGTCTGTAGCAAGAACTGCCCTCACCCTATTTTTGCTTCTTGAGCTTTGTTTTGATTACCTCTTCACCGCGATAACTTCCGCAGGTAGGGCAAACGCGGTGGCATAACTTCATCCTGTGACATCGAGGACAGGCTTCGATGGCCGGCGAAGTTAGGGATAGATGGCTTCGCCTCTTACCCTGGCGGGCCTTAGGATATCTCCTCTTGGGCAGTGGTCCCATTTGGTCACCTCGACTTTCTTCTTGAATCGAGTTTCTCCAACTCGATTAGGGGCAGTCCCCGAGAACGAGGCACGCAATCGCAGGCACCCTGGTTCAGATTGCTCCCGCACTCGGGGCAAAGCCCGGCGCAATCCGGTTGACACAGGGGCTTCATTGGCATAGCAATCAAGCTATATTGACGCAATGCCTCGCTCAGGTCCAATATATGACGGTCATCTATGGTGAACACGTTCGAGTCCTCGTCCACGGGGAGAGCAATGCCAGTACTAACGTCTGCGGAAGGCAGAAATTCGTCTTCCACGTTGAGCCTTAGTGGATATTCGAACGAAGTTAGGCAGCGGCTGCACATTAGTCTGCCTGTGCCCAGAAAGGTACCTCTGGCCAGAATGCCTCTCTTGGTGCGTACTAGCTGCACCTGCCCTTGAATGTGACATTCTGCTATCTCTTCGAGGTAGAGGGTATCATCGACTTCATACGTGCGGGTCTCTCCTTGAGTTTCTTTCAGTAGCTGAGCAACGTTAATCTCCATATTGGCCACTCCTTGATACGCGACTAGTTATGTCGTCGCATCTAGACCTCTTTTTATCTGGTCTAGTCTTAGCATTACTTCTTCGGTAACCTCATCTGGTATAGACGTGCCGGTGGTTACCCCAACGAAGCTCTTCCCCTCTAACCAACTCTCTTCGATCTCTGAGGCAGTTTCCACGTGATGTGTTTCGGTCCCCGCAGAGGCGCATACCTCAGCAAGGCAACGGGTATTGGCACTGTTCCGTGCCCCTACCACTATCATCACGTCTACCTTGCTGGCCAAATCTACTGCCTCTGCCTGCCGCTTCTTGGTCACATGGCATAGAGTATTGACGATGCGCAACTCCTCGATTCGAGGGAGAAACAAAGTGACGAAACTGTTTATGAACTGGGCAAACTGAGCCGGATTTCGGGTGGTTTGAGAAAGAAGTCCCACACGGTGAGGTAGTTTATCGAGCTTTGGAGTCGCCTCACCGTCCAAAGTTGCTATCCCTTTTCCGCCAGCGCAGCCGAGAATCCCTTTAACCTCAGGGTGGTTTGGGTCTCCAAAAACAACTACCCAAAAGCCTACTTCTGATAGCGCCTTAGCAACTCTTTGTGCCTTTCGCACGTTGGGGCAGGTGCTGTCAATCACCTTAAGCCCTCTAGCTTTAAGCTCTTCTGATACCCCGGGAGGCATACCGTGTGAAGGAATCACGGCGATGTTGCCTGTAATCTGATCGGGATTGCTCACTACCCTAACGCCAAGCTCCCTCAAGCCATCAACCACCCGCTGATTGTGTACTACGGGCCCCAGGGTTTCTACTGCCCCGTACTTCTCGGTGGCCTCCTCCAAAATTCTTAGGGCTCTTTTCACTCCAAAGCAGAACCCTGTTTCTTCGGTTTTCTCAATCTGCATCATTTTGGAGTGTTTCACTGGAGGTGTTCGCATCGTCTCTATATACCCCATGATAACTTTCCGGAAGTAGTTCGGCCAGGCGTCTCATGATAGTCTCTGTAGATGAGGCCAGTTGGGCGCGGGTTGGGCTTTCCTCAACTCTGGGTAGTTTGAAAGGTTGACCAATGTTAACTGTCACTTGAGGACGATGCAGAAACCGTCTTTTGTTCTGGTATCGTTGTCTAACCTTCTCCGTGCCAGCGATACCTACAGGAAGGATAAAGGCGTCGTTACGAAGAGCAATGAAAGCAGCGCCTAGTCCACCCCGTTTTAGCTGTAAAGTTGTACTTCTGGTTCCTTCAGGGAACATACCCAAAGCACAGCCCTTTCTCAGTGCTTCGTCTGCCAGGCGAAATGCTGTTCTGTCCACAGTACCTCGTTCCACTGTGAAAGAACCAAAGAGGCGTATAAGGGCGCCATGGAAGCGAGACTTAGCATACTCCTTCTTTGCCATGAAGGTGATCCTTCGAGGAATGCACACTCCAACGAGAGGAATGTCAATCCAGCTAAGGTGATTGGCGACTACGACAACCGGTTCTTCAGGCATGGCACCGATCTTGTTCTCGACCTTATAACGACACAGAAGGCGGAGCGCAGCAGCCACTACCGGTTTGCAGGCACCATAGATAGTCGGAGACAACTACTTTCCCCCTGCAAGATCGATTATCTTGTCAGCGACCTGCTCTGCAGTAAGCCCTTCAGTATTGATAATGCTGGCATCGGGGGCAGGATGTAGAGGGGAAAGTGACCGCTGACTGTCAATCTCGTCACGCTTCTTCAATTCAGCCAGGATATCTTTGTAGTCCAGGTTGCCTTCCTCAAGTTGTTCTCCGTGGCGGCGACGGGCTCTTTCCTCCGCGGAGGCAACAAGGAAAACCTTTAGCCCAGCCTGAGGCAGAACCACGGTACCGATGTCCCGCCCCGCCATTATCACATTACCCTTCTCAGCCATACGGCGTTGCTTTGCCACCAGGGCCTCTCTCACTCCGGCCACCTTCGATACCAGGGAAACCCCCGCTTCTACCCGAGGGCTGTGGATTTCAGCAGTAACGTCGAAGTCATTGATAGAAACGGAATTATACCCTCTCTCCTCCTGGCATGCAACCTCTATTTTTGCTTCAGCAGCCAGCTTGCTCAGCATGCCTTCATCTGTGAGGTCAATGTTGGAGTGAAGAGCAAGCCACGTTAGAGCACGATACATCTCCCCCGTGTCTACAAAAGGGTAGCCGAGTTTCTGAGCCACGATCGTGCCTACCGTGCTCTTGCCTGCTGCCCCCGGCCCATCGATGGCAATAATTGAGGGTAAAGGCATTCTACTAACCCTGTCACCTGTCCTTGAATACGGGGGACTTCTTCTCAGCGAAGGATTTGATCGCCTCTTTGAAGTCCTCGGAGGCCGTGCATATGGTGACACAGGCCATGGCAAAGGAGAGAGCGGTGTCCAAATCCATTCCCAACCCCTTGTATACCATCAGCTTGGATAATCTGAAAGCTATAGGGGAACCAGCGGCTATCTTCTGGGCTAGCTTGGCTGTCTCCTCCTCGAGTTGCTCCTCAGGCACCAGCCGGTTCAGGAGGCCTATCCTGTATGCCTCCTCTGCATCACAAATATCGCCGGTAAATATTAACTCCAGAGTTTTTGGCAAGCCTATAATCCGTGGCATCAGCCAGGTCCCTCCGCTATCGGGGGCAATTCCTGCCGTGGTGAAGCCAATGGTAAACCTTGCCTTGGGTGAACCTATCCTCATATCGCAGGCTAAAGCAAGGTCCAGGCCCAGGCCAGCGGCGAATCCTTGTATTACTGCTATGGTAGGCTTATCCAGCTCCTGCAGGCCCAGGATTACCTTTTTCTGCGGCTTTGGCGGGATCTTACCCCTTTTCACCTGCTTCTCAATCTCTGGCCATACCTTCAGGTCCTCAATGGCAACCTCTCCACTTCGTACCTTGGAGTAGTCGAAATCTCCTCCGGCACAGAAGGCACGTCCCGCCCCCTTGATGACCAATACCCTCACATCGTCGTCTTCGGCCACGTCTCCGACAGCTTCAACAAGTTCATTTGCCAGTTGCTCACTCACCGCATTTAAGGCTTCGGGCCGGTTTAGGGTAAGGGTGGCAATTCCCTCCTTCTTTTCCAGGATAATGGTCTGAAATTCCATAATCACTCCTTTCAGTTTTCGTTTATAGCCTGCTGTAGAGTCTGAATGATGCGGTCCATCCTCCGCAGCTTGGCGCTGTCACCAGGGGGATTTGCGTTGCAGATGAGGCAAGCTGAGGATTGGAAGATGGTGTCAATAATCTTGAGGTCATGCTGAGCCAGGGTCTGCCCGGTCTGGACGTTCTCAATAAGCAGGTCTGCATCTTCGGGCAGGAAGGCCTCGCTGGCGCCCCAGGTAGGAATCAAACGGTAGGGGCTGAGGTGGTTGTCCCGTGCATATTTATCGGCAACATTGGTATACTCTGATGCTATTCTGAGTGCACCGAGACTGCCGTTCCTTAGTAGCTGTCTCAGGCCTTGAGGGCTATCCACTGGCAGTTCGTTGCTCACCACGGCTACTATCCTTACTTTGCCAAACCCCAGCTTCAGAAGCTCGGTCACCGGGCTGGAGGGAAATCGATAAAGATGGTCATACAGCCAGTCTTCACCTGTGATAGCCAGGTCGAAGTTCCTGTTGGCCACCTGAAGGGGCATGTCTTGGGGTCGGATCACCTTTGCGCTGGCACCCTTGATGTTAATACCGGGCCGGCGGGGGTCGGCAACCTGGTCCTGGATAGTAATGCCCGCTTTGCCTAAGAACTCTAGAGTAGGTTCTTGCTGGTGCCCGTCGGGCAGACCGAGCCGGATGTCAGCATTCTGGCGTGGGGAACCGGAACGAGACTCCTTTGCGCGGTCTTCTT
>JAUWXW010000085.1 GCA_030616195.1 Chloroflexota bacterium
CCTTAATGGGGAAAATGGGATAAACGCCGGCGTTGTTGACCAGGATGTCAAGGCGGCCGAAGGCCTCTACAGTGGCGTGAGCTACCTTCTTGGCATCGGCTGCGCTGCGTACATCGGCTCGAATGGCCTGCGCCTTGCCGCCTCTGGCCTTGATCTGCTCTGCGGTCTGGTTGGCGGCCTCCAGGTCGATGTCAGCGATCATTACGCTGGCACCTGCTTCCGCCAGCCGGAAAGCGATGGCTTGACCGATGCCCATGGCACCGCCGGTCACCACAGCGCCCTTCCCGCTTAGGTCGAAAAGTTGTGCAATTGATTGTACTTCCAAGTCTCACCTTCCTTTCCTAATATCGTTCATCGCTTGCTGGTTCAGACCACGCTTTTCAGTTCTGTGATCCGCACCAGATTGCAACCATGTCCAGCTTCTTTCACTGCGACCTGTATGATCAAGAGGTCGTTTAGCGACCTTGCCCCTGCAACCACCCCCAATGTAGCGCCACCCTTTGGAGATTATCCGAAAACTGAATAAAATAGGCTAGCCTACAGCATCTCCTCTAGGCATGGTTGGAGCAGATGCTCCAACCTACCCCGATTTTCGGACAGGCTCATCAAGGTTGGCCCTTTCCAGCCAGGCCGAAGCTCGAAGAGTCGCCCCCCGAGACCTCGCCCTATTTCGTTAAACAACCTCATGACGAACATGTTTGCAGGAACTGCCAGTAATCACCGAGCTTCCGGAGGGCTCTGATGGCTCGCTCACCGCTGGGGGAAATGGCCATTCCCCTTCTCTCCAGCTCAGCCTCGAGCTCCACTTTTGAGCCAGTGGCTGTCCACCAGGACACCGGCTTGCCGCTGGTCTCCATCAGTTCCGTGATGGCCTCAGCTATAAGTAGGGCTTCCATTTCCCCCAGGTCGTTGGCTGGCAATATGCCGCACTGCTTCAGCTGAGCGACGATATCCAGCGTGCGTGTCTCCTGATCAGGCATACATTGCTAGATTATAGTGTTTGAGCCGCCTTTTGCAAAGCCGACGGCTCTGGCGCTGCAATGTCTCCGTACCCATCAAAGCTGCACCGATACGTCGACACCGGCCAACAGAAGGGAATTGACTTGCGAAGCTCGGCATACTATTATGGCGTAAGCCAAAGGATCGGGTTGTCAGGGGAATAGGAAGCACAAGCAAATGGCCGATACCATGCGCGGTGACCGGCCCCTTTTCTGCCTCGAATCTACCCTACGCCCGGCGGTAGGCTGCATCATGATGGCAGGCCCACAATATGCCCCGATCAATCCCATTCCTATTGGTCGAAGAGAAGTTGGCAGGGAAGCCGTAACGATTGCCCGGGTGATATGGCAGGCAAAAATAAAGCAAAGGAGCTACATAAAGTAGAAAGGGAGGTGCAAAGTGGCAAAAGAGGTGAAGACGGCTGGCTTTATAGGCATGGGGGATATCGGGCTGCCTATGGCCAAGAATGTGGTAACCAAAGGATTTCCGACCACAATAACTGGCCACGTCAGGCGAGAGCCGATCGAGGCGATGAAGGCCCTGGGAGCCACGGAGGTCAAGACGGCGAAAGAGGTGGCCCAAGCCTCAGACGCTACCATCATCATGGTCCAAAACGACAAACAGGCGGAAGAGGTAATTTTGGGGCCTAACGGCCTGATGGAGGGAATAAAGGAGGACGATGGGATTCTCCTCATGGGCACCTTTGCTCCCGCCTTCTGCCGAAAGGTGGCGGAAGCGGCGAGAGCCAAGAAGGCTGACGCCTTTGACGCTCCGGTGGTGGGGGCCCGCATGGGGGCGGAAGCAGGGACATTGGGCATCAGCGTCGGCGGCGACAAGGAGAATCTGGAGAGATTCCGGCCCCTCCTGGAGACAATGGGCAGGATTACCTATTGCGGTGACATCGGAATGGGCCAGATCGTAAAGCTGGCGAACAACATGTGTGCCACTGTCAACGCTTGGGTAGCTGCCGAGGCCATAAACTGGGGTATTAGAAACGGCGCCAGTGAAGAACTGCTGGTAAACCACATTAAGAATGGTTCCGGGAACAGTTTCTCGGTGCAGAATTGGGAATGGCTGAAGTCCATGTGGACTGACCCACCGCCGCCTACCTATTATGTTGGTGCCAAGGACATGAGCCACGTTCTGCAAATTGGGTTTGAATTGAGGCAACCCTGTCCGTTTACGGCTCTGGCTTGCGAGCTTATGAAGGGCCCGCCACCAAAGATAGGTTAGTGAGTGTAAAGCTCAGCATCGCAGGGTGGGTGGAGCACAGCGAAGCCCACCGCCTCGCCACGGTCGCCTCTGGCGACCTCAGGAGACCTATGCCGACCTCTGCCGTCAACGGAGAGGGACTTGGACGGCGCCCCTGCGCATGGACTCGAAGGCATGGACGAGCACCCGACCGGCGGGTCTCTTGAGCCTGTACGCAGGGACGGGGGAAAGCTGGCCAACTCTTGCCAAAAGACAAACGGCACTTGAGCTTGGGCATACATCGTAGACCGAGGTATAATGTCGTAAGGTGGTACCACAATTTACCGCTTTGACAAAGCACAAGGAGATGAAAGTCGGTTGGAGAATGTCTTATCGAGTTATGTGAGTCACCAAAACAGGCAGAAAGGCTAGGAGATGGGTCGTAGGCAGGGAAAGGCTATAGCTTGTTTTCTGGTCTTGGCCCTACTGGCTACGTTTTTCTCCGGTTGCCACCGTGCAACCGGACAAGGAGTGACTATCCGGATAGGCTATATTACGGACGTCACCGGACCAGGGTCACCAGTCCTCATTCATTTCACCTACATACTCGAGGACCTTGTCAGGTATTACAACGAAGAGAACCTTATCCCCGGGGCGAAGATAAAGATAGTCACTTATGATACCAAGGCAGATGCTGGCAGGGATATACCTGGCTATGACTGGGTTAGAGACCGGGGGGCACAAGTCCTTATTGTCTGTTTGGCCGTGACTGCAGAAACGGTAAAATCCTTTGCGGAAAGAGACAAGATCCCGGTGGCTGTAATGCCCAGCACCAAGGCCCTAATAGAGCCTCCCGGATGGGCATTTTGCTTTTCATACCCTGCTTCTTATGCCGTGGAATCCCTCCTGAAATGGATCAGCGAAGAGCGCTGGGATTGGGAGACAAAAGGACCAGCCAAGATTGGCTGCGTGAGTTGGAATGAGTCCTACAGTGTAGATGTGGAGGAAGGAATGCAGGAGTATTGCCAGGCCCACCCGGACAAGTTTGACTACGTCGCCGGTTTGCTACCTCCCAGGGGGACAATGACCTGGGTTGGAGAGGTGGAGAAACTGAAAAGGTGCGACTATGTAGCTGTGCCAAATATTCCTATCGCCGCGGGTACTTTTGTTAGGGAGTTTCGAGCCGGTGGCAATAATGCAGTGTTCATTGGCCCGGATGCCGTAACTGCTTCCCGAGATTACCTGGTGAAGATGTGTGGTTGGGAAGCCATCGATGGAATGTTGACTACGAACTTCACCCGGACATGGAGTGAACCATCTCCCCTGGTCGACCTGGCCGAGGAGCTGTTGTACAGGTATCACTCAGACAGAGCTGAGGATATCATCTCTGCCGGTATGGGGTATCTAGGTGGATTCCACAGTCTGTATACTTTCTTCGACCTTTTACGAAAAGCGGTGGAAGAGGTGGGAGCTGAGAACTTTGATAGTCAAGCCTTTTATGACCAGGCCGTGAAGTTCACAACGAACTGGGAAGGCTACCCCGAATGGGGTTTTACCGAGACTGTACGGTACTCGGTCAAACACACCGCCATATACGAAGCGAGAGCGGACGTGGATGATATGGTGAGGGTTAGTGATTGGCTGCCTGTGACAGGCGTGGCAGAATAGCTGAGGCCGTTTATCATGCTTGCCAGCCTCGGTTCATGAGTACTCACCTCCCAGGCATGGTTGATTGCACAGTGCTTGGCATGCCCCACGGGTCTGAGGCACAGGTGCCCCTGTGTCTTCGGCGAGATGGAAGGCCTCAGCCAGATGTGAATTCTAAACAGTTGAGGTGTTCTCTGTGCTTTCAGGGGCAGGGGACTGACGGCTAATGTCGAACAGCACTGCAGACATCGCCGCTCCGACAATGAGGATATTGGCACTGATGTAAACCCACACCAGCAAAACAACAACGCTGGCCACCGAGCCATACACCGCGTCATAGTAGCCCAAGCTGCCGACAAACAACGCCAATAGCTCATTAGCCACCCTGAAGGCTGCTGCTACCAGGACACTTGGCAGCAGCACATGGCGCCACCTTACCTCGGTTGTTGGAACGAATTTATAAAGCAGCATGAGAATGGCGGCCATAGCAGCGAAGGAAAAGAAGCCAAGGAAGATTGCCCAGAAAACGCTGTCAGTAGCCAGATGATACTCCGTACCGGGAAACGGTATTTGTCTCACCAGATCGAGGAGGTTGGTTCCTGCGTAGAAGAGCAAAAGGATAAGGGCCGTGCCTGCCAGCAAGGCGAACTCCCACATTTTCCGCCGGATGAAGGTCCTGGTGCCTGTTCCGATCAGTCCCCAAGCACGGTTAATGGATCGCATTATGGCTGCAAAGGCCAGTGTGGAGGAAAGGACCAGTCCCGCAAGCCCCAGGATACCGGCAGGGCCGCGGACTGCCGCGGCACTTTCCACAGTCCGCTCGAGAAAGTCCGCCTGTACCGACGTCTCCTCACCGAAGCGATCTACAAGCCAACTGGTGATCTCCTGTGGTTCATAGAAGAAGCTGAATAAGCTGACTAGCACCACGGCCGCCGGGAAGATGGACAGCAGTACATAAAAGGCTACCCCCGCCGCCAGGTGCATACCCTCATGGTCGGAGAATCTGCGCGTTGTCAATCGAACAACTACAAATGCCTGTCTGAAGAAAGCGGCCATGCGATCGGACCAGGATTTCATAGTTAAACTGCCAGCCTCCTCACGCCAGATTTCCCCAAAGAAGCGGCACCTGCGAAGGATGATGCCGGGCTTGACTTGAAACGCAAATTCTCTCCAGAAAAGGTCTTCCCGCCATTGTTAGCTCTACCAGCATTCTCCTGTCCCAGCTTCCTCCACGCATTTTACCAAAGTTCGTTTTATTAGAGCACAATCACCCGTTCAACTCAAGTAAACTTCAGGCGAGGAAGCTATGGTGGGTTTGGCTGCGCTGCACCATCCTACATGAATCCAAGTGTAAGGGAACATCCGTCAAACCGCCCGTCACAGCGATTTGGAAGCCAAAACGACCTGGACATTTGAGACAAAAGTCGCATACAGGGGTATTCCAGCATCCTATAATGGCTGCGGTCGGAAAGGAAGTTATGCTATGGCAGTCCAAACGGCAACCGGGCACGAAGAGAAAACTGGAAAGCCTGCCGCACAGCAGGTGTGCCATCACCACTGGATGATCGAAAACGCCGACGGTTCAGTCAGCAAGGGGGTATGTAAGCTGTGCGGTGCGCGGAAGGACTTTAGGAACTATCTGCGGGACTGCTTGCACGCGACCGAAGAACAGTACGAAGCTTGGCTGGCCAAGCAGAAAGATTACGCCAAAGCTAGTAGGGTGGAGGAGAATACGCTGGCAGAGGTCGGAGGAGAGTCATAAGGATGCAGTCATCGAGACGAAAGCCTGAGGTGCCTCATAGAGTCGCCCGTTGGTATCCGAAAAAGAAGGACGACATCATATTCCAGCGTTGGGCCGAGGCATGCAGCGAGAGGCATAACGACTGCCTCTCTTGCCCATTCGTACAAGATTGCCAGGACCTGGTGGACAGGTTGATAAATTGCATGGATGTGCCGCCACCGGGTCACAGGGAAATGCTGTCAAAACGCCAGTAATATAACCAAGTAACCTCGAAGGGGGTGATGGAGATGCAGCCAAAGGCGGAGATTGAACAGATAACGGAGAGAGAAAAAGAGTACCGTGATCTTCTGCAAAGAGTGCAGGCTGATTTTATCAACTATAAGCATCGGGTGGAGGAGGAAAGAGAGGGGCAAGCCAAATTTGCCAAGGCTGACCTCATCTTGAAGTTGGTTCCGCTGCTCGATGACTTCAAGCGCGCTGGGAAGACAATGCCAGAAGCCACAGCCAACAGCGACTGGGCTCAAGGCATCAAGCTCATTGAGAAGAGGCTGGTGGCACTTCTGGAGGAGGAAGGGGTAAGCAAAATCGATGCTGAGGGAAAGGATTTCGATCCCCGCGAGCATGACGCCATATCCTATGAGGAGAGCGATAAATATGAGGAAGGCAAGGTAAAAGCCGTACTCAGTGACGGCTACCGCCTGAACGGTAAGGTCATACGGCCGGCACAGGTAGCAGTATCTAAAGGGAAAAGCGATAAGTACGAGGACACCCTCGGAGAAACAGCACCAGGAAAGAGAAGGATATGGCGAAGGTACTGGGCATAGATTTAGGAACCGCCAACTCCTCCATGTCCTTGATCGAGCCTGATGCTGTGCCGGGAGAATTCAGGGAAGTTCGACAATGGAGTTGAAACCTGGCCAGGGGCGGGAACCCGGTAGCCATGTTCCCTCCGCCTCCTACTTGGGACCCCCGCCCTTGGCTTGGGAACGTGGCTGAAGAGGCGATTTGCAAAGACTGGGGAAAGTGCCCAGGTGATCAGGTGAGTGATAGACATGGAATACAAGGACTATTACAAAATACTGGGAGTAGATAGAAAGGCTACGGCGAAGGAAATAAAGCAAGCGTACCGTCGCCTGGCTCGGCAGTATCACCCTGACGTCAACCCAGGCAACAAGGAAGCCGACGAAAAAATCAAGCAGATCAATGAGGCTAACGAAGTGCTGGCTGACGCTGAAAAGCGGAAGAAATACGATGAACTGGGCGCAAACTGGAAATACTACGAGCAGTGGCAGCGGGCCGGAGGGCAGGCCAGCGGGCAGCCTTTCGACTGGGGCCAGTTTGGGTCTGCTCCTGGGGCAGGAAGGAATGCTCGCTATACATACCGGA
>JAUWXW010000170.1 GCA_030616195.1 Chloroflexota bacterium
CCGGTATCCACGCCTCCATGGCTACGCGGGTCGGGGGTCTGGCCAAGAGGGTAGGCATCAAGGAAGACGTGGCTTTTACCGGAGGCGTAGCCAAGAACGTCGGGTTTGCGCGCATCCTGAAGGAGAGCCTGGGAGTTGAGCTAACCATACCGGAGGAGCCCCAGTTGATCGCCGCCTTGGGAGCAGCCTGCGTAGCTCGGGACGAGAGCGCCAAGTGATGCCTGTAGAAAGGATGGCAAACAATGACAACGAAGTACAGTAACCTGGCCGAGTATTTTGACTACAGGGGAAGGCGATTCGCGGAGAGATGTACCAACTGCGGAGACTGCTTGGAGGCCTGCCCCCTGTTCCCACTGACAAAGTCGGCCGATAGAGGGCCACAAGCTGTAATTGAGAAGATTACGGATCTACTCAAAGGGGGTGAGGTCTCCGAGGAAGCCTATGAGATGGTCTTTAGCTGCACCGGAGCGTGCGGACTGTGTACTAAAGCATGTCCGGAGGGGCTAATCCCTTATTCAGCCTTCATGTCAGCGATTGCCAAGCTATTCAGGGCGGGAAAGGAACCTCCCCCGCTGGGCTATCAGCTTATGCCCGGACATCGCTACAACTTTGCCAACGTCTTCTCTGCTCTCCAGACCAAGCCATCAGAGGAGCGGTGGATAAGGAAGGTTCCGGACAGTCCTGAGCCGGTGGATGTGGTTTTCTTTACCGGCTGCGCTCCGGCAGGCATACCCCATACCCTGCTGGAGACTGTAGACATCCTGGACAGGATGGGGATAAACTTCGTCGCCCTGGCGGGTGGTGAGCTTTGCTGTGGGATGGGTGCCATGCTGTGGGGCGACGCGGAAGCAGCGCAGAGCATGGGCCAGAATTTCATCTCCTCTATCGCCGCCTTCCGCCCCAAGAAAGCTGTGTTCTTTTGCACCGGCTGCCATATAACGTGCCTGGTGACGCTGCCCCGTTTCATGTCCGTTCCCTTCCAGTCTTACGAGTTGACCCAGTTCCTGGTGGAAAACCTGGACAGAATTCCCTTCGCGAATCCAATAAACAAGGTGATTGCCGTACATGATAGCTGCAGCGTGGCTCGTCTCGGCACGTCTGAGTTAACGCGTAAACTGCTCCAGGCTATCCCTGGCATCACCCTTGTGGAGATGGAACATAACAGGGACAATGCCCTCTGCTGCGGGGGAACTGCGAACGCTATGCGTCCCGAGATAACCGAAACCATGCGCCGGGCCCCGCTGGAGGAGGCTAAAGCTACCGGCGCCGACATTCTGGCCACCATTTGCACCGGTTGCCAGGAGAGTTTTGCTCCCCTGGAGCACCAGTATCCCTTGGAAGTCCGAAGCTACGTCAGCCTTGTGGCTGAAGCCGTGGGAGTGCCACACGAGGATAGATTCAAGCCATTAGTGAATGGCGATGATGCAACTCAGGTGCTAGCCAGGGTTCGGGATTATGTCAAGACCAGCGATTTCAGCCCGGAGGAGATGGAACGCATCTTGCCTGAGTACCTCAACAGGTTCTGTCCAAAGCACGGCCGGTCGTTACCTTGAGAAAAGAAGGTGGGTTTCGCCCAGCGAAACCCACCTTCTTTTGCGCACGCACTCGCCGTGACCAGCCCCATCTCAGCCACCCGCCCTGCGTCTGCTGTGTTTCTTTGCGGGTAGGGGTGCCCGACATCGGGCACCCCTACCCGGAATGGTGGCAGGCTGCTTCACCTGACTACAACACTGGCGACGCAATGCCGCTACCGTGACGCTGCTCTAGCTTCTACTGGCCTCACCAAAGGAAGCGGGGAAGTACTTTCCTCCGTATACAGCCCTTATCCCGGTCACCAGCTCCGCGCTAGCAGCCCTCTTGGGAATAAACCCCCAAGCCCCCGATTGCCTGGCAACGAGTTGATTCTCTTCCTCATCATACTGCGTCAACATGAGAACCTTCGTCTGAGGGCATTCCCTACTTATCCGTTTTGCCGCTTCCAGCCCGCTCATCACCGGCATAACTATGTCCATCAACGCCACATTGGGCATGAGCCGCAGGGCCTTCTCAACGGCATCCTTCCCGTCGATAGCCTCGCCGACCACGTCTATATCCTTCTGCAACGCCAGAACCGCACTTATCCCATCCCTGACCATGGTATGGTCGTCCGCTACCAGCACTCTTATCATCCTGGCCGCCTGCTCCAGCAAGCTCTGGATGCGGGGAACCAGTGAAGATGGCTCAATCGGCTTGGCTACATAGTCATCGGACTCCAGTTGCATCCCCTCAAACTTTCTCCACCCCTTGATAGATCGCTGCTCATAAGGGGCATCGACCACCATGAGGGGTAGGTCCTTGTGACGGCGATGCTGCTTCAGCCACTGATGCAGGGCAAAGGCCTGCCCCGCTGGAGTCAGCGTACCCAGAACAATCATGTCAGGAGCTGATTTCATCAGTTCCTGAGCCTGCGCCTTGTTAGAAGCAGTTATGACTTCATAGGCTTTAGCTTCCAAAGTCCTCCGGAAAGCTTCCACAAAATCAGGCTCGTCATCTACGATCAGGATTCTTTCATTGTCTGTCATTTTCCTTCCCTCCCTCAACTATTTTTGGTCGGCCCGCTCCACCGACATTTCAGGCACGAACGCGAGTCAGTTCGGCCGCTTCCATGATATCAGGCACAATCCTTTCATTGCCTACCGCCATAATGTGGACACCATGACATAGCTTCTCCTCCTTTATCGTCTTTATCAACCTGGCAGCCATCTCAATCCCCTTCTCAAGCCCCTTGCCCTTCTCCGCCGTGGCCAGCTCATCGATAGTCGGCTGGGGCACAATTATTCCAGGAACGTTAGCGTTCATGTACTTGGCCATTCTCGCCGAGGCCATCACAATGATGCCAGCCAGAATCTTGACGTCAAACTGGGAGGCATACTGCATGAACCGTCTAAGGCTGGCCAGCTCAAATATGCCTTGGGTCTGGAAAAACTGGGCCCCAGCAGCAACCTTCTTATCGAACTTGATAAGCTGCGGCTCAATGAAATCTGCCTCCGGATGAACTGTGGTACCAAGGCAGAACTTTGGGGCACCCTTGAGTTCATTGCCACCCATATCCGTTCCCGATTCCATGATCCTGGCCATCTTCAGCAACTGTACAGAATCCAGGTCAAAGACAGGCTTTGCCTCCTTGTGGTCCCCCACATCAATGGAATCTCCGGTGAGGCAAAGCACATTGCAGATACCCCGCGAGTACGCCAGGAGAAGCTCTGCCTGAATTGCCAGGCGGTTGCGGTCACGACATGTCACCTGAAGGACAGGCTCACCGCCATGTTCCTTTATCAGCAGGCACCCCCCTATCGAGGGGAACCGCATTACCGAACTCTGGTGATCGGTGACATTGATGGCGTCAACTATGTCCTTGAGCAAGTCTATGTCGTGGACCATTTCCGAGATATCCGCCCCCTTGGGCGGTCCGATCTCTGTGGTCACCAGGAATTCACCGGAGTTTAGTTTTTCTTCAAGTAGAGAGCTGCTCATTGTCCCCTCCTGCATAAACCTCAGCTTTGCCCACAATCCTTTTCGGCGCCCGGAAGTCCCTTGGAGGGTAATACCGGCGCATGTTCTCCAGTTGCCGCAGATTCTCCAGACGCTGATAAATCAGGACCCAGCCACAATCCATATCTTTGTTGGCTTCACATTTACCATTCTTGGGACCGGCACAGGGGCCATTGAGTATCCCCTTGGTGCATCTGGTAATGGGGCAAATGCCGCCAGTCTCGTCCAATCTGCAATCGCCACAAGCCGCACACCGCTCATCCCAAATCCCCCATTCCTTCGCCATACCCATAAAGGAGGTATTAACGCCGGGCAACACACGGAGGTTAGGAAAACGCTCGGCCACAGCCTGAACTCCGATACCACAGCCCAGCGACAGAATGGCATCCACATCCTCCACCCTATCCTGGAGGGCGTCCAGGAACTCAGGGTCACACTGCCTCTTCAGAGTATACTCAGAAAAGGCGTGGGTCCCGTTCCCTCCTCTTGCCTCTGCAACCCGCAACGCGCTGTGGAGTAGGGAGACCTCACGCTCGCCTCCGGCGCCACAAACGGTTACACAGGTGCCACAACCGAGGATCAACACCCTGCCGTAGGCATCAATCATTCGCCCGATTTCCTCCAGGCTTTTTTGCTCTGCAACTATCAACTTCGCACCTCCTGCATTATTATCGAAGCCAGATAAAGAGTGCCTATTCGATCAGCAAACTCGTCCAACTGCGTGGCGGGATCACCGCCGTCACCACCGTTGGAGACGAAAGTTTGCAGGCGCTCCGGGTCAATGCCTATCTGGGACAACATTTTTCTAACCTTTTCAACCCGCTGCCGAACCCAAAAGTCGGTGTTTTCCCTGGCACACTGCTCGCCACAACCGGCGATGAAAACCCCCTCAGCGCCCATTTCGAAGGCACGCAACATGTGCTCAGGCTCCACCTTGGCCGTACAAAGGACGGGCACTATCCAGATGCCTGCCTTAGCTCTCCTCCAAAGGCCTGCCAGAGCACCGGTGCCAAAAAGGCCGTACTGACAGCAGAACCC
>JAUWXW010000197.1 GCA_030616195.1 Chloroflexota bacterium
GTATGCGCGCACAAGCAGATAGGCGAGATAAATGAACCATAGCATAAGGGTGGAAGTAAGGCGCGCATCCCATGTCCACCAAGTCCCCCACACAGGCTTGGCCCAAATAGGCCCGGTGATAAGGACCAGCGTGGTGAAGACAATTCCAATCTCCGCCGAGGATTGAGCCAGTCTATCCCATCGTCTCTCCCCTGTTTTCAGGTAGAGAAGGCTACATAGGAACACGATAAAAAAGGCGAGGAAGGAGATCCAGGCCAAGGGGACATGGAAATAGAATATCCTCTGCACCACGCCCATTTCCCGCTCAGTGGGAACGTACAGGAACACAAGAAACAGTGCCGCTGTCATCAAGACGAAGGTGACACCGAGAAAGCTGCTTGTGGAAAGGACATTTTGCTTCAAGCTATGCATCTTTTCTCTGCTCCTTATTCCTCGATCACAAATTCGAATACAAGGGGTGAAACTGCCAGAAAGATAACGTCGAAAGCGGCCATAATCCCCAGCCACGACGCTATAGCACCCCAGGATTCGCCCGATAGTGCCAGACCGGAGGACTTGATTGCGGCAATGATCACCGGTGATGCTATGGGGAGGAACAGAAGGGGCAGCATCACATCCCGGGCTTTGGTGTTCACCGCCAAGGCCGAGAATAAGGTCCCGACGGCGGCGAAACCTATGGTGGCAAGGAGCGCGATAACAACCAGTTGAGGTGGGAAGAGCGGCTGGTTGAGAAGGATGATGAAGACGGGCAATATGATGGCCTCAACCACTAACATGAAGACCATAATACTCAACATCTTTCCCAGGTAGAGAAGGCCCCTATCTACCGGGCATAGCATCAGCCCTTGAAGACAACCCTTGTCCTTTTCCAGCACGAAGGAGCGGCTCAGGCCCAACACACCGGCAAAGGTAAAGGCAACCCAAAGAATGCCGGCAGCAATTGGGCTTGTCTGCTCGCCTGGCTCCAGAGCGAAGCTGACCACTATTATCACTAATAGGGCAAATGCCACCAGCGAGGTTGCGATCTCCTTGGTACGCACTTCGGATAGGATATCCTTCCACACAATGGCTAAGACTTTGTCACCTGCTTCTTTCAACTCCTCACCCCAGTGTGTTGGTAGTAGACATCCCGGAGGCTGCTGATGTCCAACTGCTTCGATTCCTCGTAGGCAATCTTGCCCTCCGTCAGAATCACTACCCTATTGCTCAGAGCCAAACCTTGCTCCAGGGAGTGGGTGGTCATGACCACAGTTCGCGGCTTGTTGTCCGTTGAGCTCAGGATGCTGTCCAGCATGGCGCTGGCATGTTGATCCAGCCCGGTGCCGGGCTCGTCCAAGAGCAGAATCGGCGGGTTGTGAATCAGTGCTCTAGCGATAGCCAGCCTCTGCTGCATGCCTCGGGAAAGGGTGCGCACCCGATCGTGAGCCCGGGACTCCAGACCTACCTGGGCCAGCAGCTGCTGGATCCTGTCCGTTAGATTAGGCACGTCGTACATCTTCCCATAAAACCTCAGGTTTTCATAAGCGCTAAGGTCATCGTACAGCAACGTCTGGTGGGTGACCACCCCGATTTGGCGTCTCACCATGACCGAATCCTCTCTTAGATCGAACCCGCCGACCCTGGCATCGCCTGATGAGGGTTTGACCAAGGTGGCCAGCATGTTGATCAAAGTTGTCTTCCCCGCTCCGTTGGGCCCGAAGACGGCAAGGGACTCTCCCCATCCAACCCGCAGATCTATACCCCTGAGGGCGTATTGATCTCCGTAGCTCTTGACCAGCTGTTGAGCCTCTATTGCCCACCCATCGGTACGCGCGTCCTCGGCATTCATTGACCTAACTTCTCCTGCGACGCATCAGCTCGACTAGCCGGGTCTTCCTCTCACGTCGCTGTTTCAAGTAGTCCTCCTCTGAGATGTCCCCACTCTCAAAGGCGTCGTCTAGCTGGGCGATCTCTCGGAGCAATGTCTCCCTTTCGGAGGAATCCACATCTCCCTCAGGCAGCGCGGCATACCTGGACCTATTCCTCATCCAGACCACAAACCCGACTCCTAAACCCAGAGCTAGGACTGAGGGTATTATGATCGACCAGGGAGGCCCCCCGTTTCCCGGGGGCATAAGCCCGGACAGGCCGATATCCAGGGTGGTGTCTCGTTCCAGGTCCTGGCCCATGTACTGGGTGAATTGTTCACCCTCCAAGCTCGACAGTCCAGCCGGCGTTAGTTGATCGTAGCGCACCTCTACCTGCTCCTGTACCATCAAGTAGATCGTCTCCACCGGGTAGAGCAATGTTAGAGGCAGGTTGTAGGATTCTGATGTGTAGTTGAGCATGTACGAAAACCATATCTCCTTGAAGCCGGGTGTAAAGATCATGGAGTCTGCGAAGCCGCTTTCGGTCGCTGTAATGCAGCACTCCATCAGCTCCCCACCCACTTCGAGACTGGTTGCTTGCTTTGGTAGAGAAAATTGCAGGGTCTCCTTGGTCCCTGTGCCGACTTCGCCCGATCCCACATAGGTTGTGTTGCCATCGTTGACAAACAGGTAGACCTCGGTCACCAGCAGGCTCCCCGGCTCAGCCTCGATAATCACGTGTGACAGGCTGATCCAGATCGACTGGTCATCAGACGTTGAATCGTAGACATCCAGGTTGACTATCTTGTCTATCTCCCCCTCCTCGAAGCTGAACCAGTCAAAGTCGTATTCCGCCTCCTGGTATACCAGACTCAGCTGGTAGACGTACTCCGCCCCGGTAGCCAAGCCGGTGAACTCGAATACGCCTTGGTCATCGGTCGTGGCGGTGGTAGGAGCCAACTGGTTGTTCCCCTGGTAAGCATTTAGAGTTACCACCAACTGGCTAACGTTGCCCCCACCCTCGGTCGCGTTGAACACCTGCCCCAGCACCGTACCCAGGTCAGTCTGAGCGGTGGCGGGCGGGGATCCCAGCAAGATCAGTGCCAGCAGGGCAATGCTGCTAGCTATCAGAGCTTTGTGCCACATTGCGGACAAAACCTCCATTCCTTGGGATATTCCGCTCCACACTCAGGGCATACCCCAGCCGCGGGCCTACCCGCCGTCTGGCGCAGCCGCATGACCTCCTCCTCTATCTCATCCTCTACCTTGCCACCCTCTTCCGAACCAGCGATGTCCTTCTTGGCTTGACGCATCTCCATAACCTGCCTCTCTATCTCATCCTCTATCCCACTGCCCTTTTCCCAATCATCGATGTCCTTGAGGGTGGAGATGGCTTTCCTCTTGTAGCTTGCCTCAAGGTCACGGTAGTCCTTCGTTGACAAGCTGCCTGCCCTGAAGTCAAACTCCAGCTCCTTGATCGCGGAATACGTCGCATCCCGCTTGGAGTGAAGTTCCAGCAATTGCTCATCCTCAACCGAATCCGTCGGACCGGGTCTCCGCCTGAACAACGGGTAGCCAACAATGACGAAGGCTAATGCTGCCGATATCAAGGCAACTGCAACAGTCATCTGAAACCCTCCTCGGTAAACTGATCCAGCTCCTGTTCAAGCCTCTTCTGATACTCGTCGTCCCCTTCCTCGGCTGGCGCCACACGGTGGATTCGGGAAAACCTGCCATGCCGCACCCATGCCCTCAGCGCGACGTAGATAATACCTCCCCCGAACAGCAAAGCACCAGGGGGCAAGACCCAGACCATCAGGTTAAACCCTCGCTTGGGGGGTGCCGACAGCACCTGCTCCCCGTACTGCTGGACAAAAGACTGGATGATCTCCGCCTTCGATTGACCGCGATCGAGCTCTTGCCCTATGAAAGCAGTCATCGCCTCCCGCGATGTGCATGAGGTGTGGGTGCAATTACTCAGAACCATGTTGCAACCACACTGGCAGATAAGCTCCTTGGATATGTCGGCCACTGTCGAATCTGCCCCAACAGGCGAGGCAGAGAGGAAAAAGAGTATCAGAAATGATAGGAAAAGCTTCGCCTTCAGATTCATCTCCTCTCCATCCTAGCAGGCCAGAAAGCGCTTACACCGCCTAGAAGAAATTTTCCCCCCCCAATCCAGATCCTGCTCACCAGAG
>JAUWXW010000201.1 GCA_030616195.1 Chloroflexota bacterium
TCAATTGTGCTGGCATCCTTCGTGATCGCATGGTGTTTAACATGTCAGAAGAGGAGTGGGACGCGGTCATCGCCGTCCACCTCAAGGGGATGTTCAACATGGTCCGCCACGCCTCCCGACTCATGAGAGAACAGAAGTGGGGGCGAATAGTCAGTACTACCTCTGATGCCTGGCGAGGCAGCCCAGGCCAGCCCAACTATAGCGCTGCCAAGGGTGCAATCGTCAGCTTGACGCGCACCGTTGCTGGGGAGATGGGAAAGTATAACGTAACTTGCAATGCCATTGCTCCCATTGCCGCAACAAGATTGACAATGTCTGATGACGTAATAGACAGATTTAAGAGGGCATTTGAGGCCGGCATGATGACCCAGGACCAATATGACGAACTGATAAACATGCCCGGGCCCGAGTACGTGGCCCCAGTGGTTGCCTACCTTTGCACCGAGGAAGCCGCTGCCATAAACGGTAAGGTCATCGGCTGTGGCGGCGGGCGAGTAGCCCTATTTTCCGAACCGGTAGAGATAAGGGGCCTTTACAGGGACCATGTTAAGGAAGGGGCCTGGACTGTGGAAGAATTGATTAAGCTGGTGCCCAAGACATTGCTTACTTAACCGTGGGCAGGCCAAGGCAATAGCAGTAGCAGTTAGGCATCCAAACCTTCCCTGGCCTAGCATGAATCAGTATCACGGGGTATTATAGAATGTCGAACTGGTTGGGAGGCAGCTATAATGCTGCTGCCTCCCTGCTTTGGTAAAGCTTGGAAAGCTTGATGTTCCGGCAGGCCCGGCCCGATCTGGGTGGATGCGATAAACATTGGCCAAGCAGCCAATAGAGGATAAGTGAACCACATCTAAAAGGAGGTCAAAGTGAGTGTGGGGGAAGATACTGGAGTAAAGATCCCGGCCGGGAGAGAGTACCGATTGCCGACAGACCCTGATCATCTATGGGATGGACTGGAGAACATCGGGTTGGGGATAAGGTGGGTAGCCGAGGTGAAAAAGGCTGACATGCAGCTTGAGTTGTCGGGCCCCAAATGGGAATACAAGAGCTACACCATCCTTGAGATCATAGAAGACCCAGAGAAGGTCAGAGACGGCATAGTCACTCTGGTTGGCCCTGATATTCATGAAGTTGAGCCTGGTACCTCCTTGCCTATGGCATGGGACATAAAGGTTTACGGTGAAGGTATGACCCAGAGACACCGTGAATACATTGAAAGGCAGATGGCCATGTCGCTGCATGGCATAGAGGGGTACATGGCCTTTGGCTCGTTCCAGGCCCCGTGGATGAGGATAAGCAAGTCGGTGGCGGGCAGGCTCACTTTTGCCAAGCTGTGCCAGGTGATACATGCCTACGTGAAAACCGTCGTCCCCCAAGTGGAGGCCATGGAGTTTCGCTGGATAGTTGGGGCGCCAGAAGTTGGTGGCCTTGAGCTGATTGAGCCACTCTACAGGCGAGGAATTGAGAGGTTGAAAGCCCAAGAACAGTCAGTAGCACTTGAAGACGAGGACGTGGATATCTTTTATGGCTGCACCATCTGCAAATCGCTGGCCCCTAACCACGTATGCGCCATTACGCCCAGCCAGATACCCTATTGTGGCATCCTGTCCTATAACGGGGCACAGGTGACAGTGGAGCTTGATCCAGAGGGCTATATCTTTAGAATGAACAAAGGCGAGTGCTTAGACGCCGAGCTAGGCAGCTACACCGGCGTGGATGAGGCCGTCTATGAGAGGTCCAACCACCAGGTAAGGCACGTGAACATCTTTAGCGCCATAAGGTATCCCACTACTAACTGCGGCTGCTTTGAAGGGGCCGCCTTTTACATCCCAGAGGTAGACGGCCTCGGTCTGGCTATGCGCCGATACATCGGCGTAACCCCCATAGGCATCAAATTCTCACGTCTAGCCGGGACGATTTCCGGTGGCTCGCAGAACCACGGGAATAAGGGCGTATCCATTCGCTCCATGCAGAGCAAGACCTTCCTCAAGGGCGACGGTGGCTGGAACCGGATAGTCTGGATGCCCGCCGATTTGAAGCGAGAAGTAGCGGAATACATACCAGAAGAGATCTACGATAAGATTGCCACTGAAGAGGATACCATCGATCCGCTGGAGCTTAAGGAGTTCCTCAAGAAGAAGGGGCACCCGATAGTGGAGAAGTTCTGGAAGGATGGCGAACCGCAGCCACTAAATGTACCACTCCCCGGGGCGGATTGGCCACACGAATAACAACCGGAGGTTAATCATGGGAGACAACGTCTGTGGTGTTTGTCAGAAGAAGGAAGCAGAGTGGACATGCAGTGCATGCGGCGTCCCACTGTGTTCCGAGTGCGTTCGGGAAGTAATAATAGAGAACCCCGCTCAAAGGGTCTTGGGTGTGCTGACAAGCCCGTTGAAATCGGGGACAAAAAAGCAGAAAGTATGCCAGAAATGCATGAAGGAAGTGGATTTCGTTGACTAAGCGCCAGCTATTCCGAGGCTGACTCAGTTTGGGTTCACTACCCTGGGTCAAGTATAGCCATGTTGGAGGCGAAGAACTGTGAAAGATAAAGGTAAGAGAATTGCTCACGTCGGTTCCCTGGAAGTTGATATCCGTGAAGTGGTGCGCGACCCTCGGGGCCATGAGGACGAGATCGTGGAGGTAATGGAGAATGACTTTGTTGAGGGCCGCCATAGTAATTTTGGGGGATGGATAACCCTCTTACCCGACGCAGCAGACATAGCAGAGCTGGATTATGCTCTGCTGGACAAATACCCCCCATTGTATACCCAGCCCCAAGGGGTGTGCACTGATTGTGGTCTAGGACCTTGCAATCTGAAGGAAGGCCAGGGAAAGTGTGGACTCCGGATGGAGTCTTTCCAGGGCAGGTTGAGCTTACGAAAGGCATGCCGCGGCTGTATGACCCAAGTGGTCGCCAGCCGACAGCTATTGAATTATGCCCTCAAGCGATGGGCAGAAGATACGCCTGTCAGCATGGGTGAGATTCTCAGCATCTCTGATCACGCTCCTGCCATAAGTGTCCTATCCGGGATACAGGTAAAGAATATCAAAGACCTAAACAGGGTGCTTTCCTACGCAGAAGAGCAGCTAGCCAAGCTATTCCAGGCAAGCTACTCGGGTACCGGAACAGCGGCAGAGTTTGAAAGCATGGTATTACATGCCGGGTCTGTTCTGCTGCTCGCCATGGGAGTTGCTGAGATGCTGAAGATTTCCTGTTACGGCTTCATCAGCGCCGCCAACCAGGGACTCGAGGAGATCGAACAGTTTCCTCCCGCCACTGTAGCTGGCGGATGGGCGTCCGTAGAAAGCGGGAAGCCGATTATGGCCTTTGTCGGCGACAACTTCCTACCGGCATGGTGTGCCATAGACCATATCAAGCAGAACGGCTTGACAGAGCAGGTTGAAATATGTGGCATGGGTGCAGCCGGTGACGACATAGTGAGATTCTACGATAGGTGTCGAATTGTTGCCCCGATGGTGAGAGCACCAAAGGCAATCAGGAATGGCCTATTTGATGTAGTGGTGGTGAGCCCAGGCTGTGTGCCCTTAGACCTTCTGTCCGAGGCAGCCCGCGTGGAGACTAAGGCTATATGGGTAGGTCACCATGGAGTCAACAATCTGGCAGATAGCACCGATGAGCCGGTTGACAAGATCGTCGATGCCTTGGTCAGTGGGGAAAAGGCAGTCTGGATCAGAGATGTGGAGAAGGCGGGGGAGGTAGCAGTAAAGGTAGCCCAGAAAGTGAAGAGGAACGGCAACCACCTTATCTCTGATGACGAGGCGATCAACCAGGCAAAGAACCACAAACAGGACTGTGATATTTGTTCCAGCGTCTGCCCTGTTGGTCTGCCCATATCCAAGGCAGTCAGGCAGTTGGGGCAGGGCGACTGGACGGGTTTCTTTGAGGTGGAGAAGGGTTGCAATTTCTGTGGCAGGTGCGACGATGCCTGTCCCAGCAAGGTTCAGTTGCGCGACATTATAGTGGCGGCTGAG
>JAUWXW010000227.1 GCA_030616195.1 Chloroflexota bacterium
GGCAAGAAAAGGATAGTAGCCGAGACCGGGGCCGGTCAGCATGGCGTGGCAGCAGCTACCGTGTGCACCATGCTGAACCTGGACTGCGTCATATATATGGGGGAGGAAGATATACAGCGTCAGTCCTCCAACGTTTTCCGCATGAAGCTATTGGGGGCCGAAGTGTGCCCGGTAGCTGCCGGCAGCCGCACCCTAAAGGATGCCATCAACGAGGCAATTCGCGACTGGGTAACCAATGTGCGGCACACTCATTATCTTCTCGGATCGGTGGTAGGACCGCATCCCTATCCCACAATAGTAAGAGATTTCCAGTCAGTGATCGGGCGGGAAACAAGAGAGCAAATCTTGACCCAACATCATCGCCTTCCCGATTATTTGGTTGCCTGTGTGGGCGGAGGTAGCAATGCCATAGGTCTCTTCCATCCCTTTGTAGAAGACGCTGCCGTTAGTTTTGTTGGTGTGGAGGCAGCCGGGAAGGGTCTGAGTAGCGGAGAACACGCTGCTGCATTGGTTGAAGGTAGGATAGGAGTGTTGCATGGAGCTAAGTCTTACCTGTTGCAGGACCAGTACGGCCAGGTGATGTCTACCTCCAGTATTGCTCCCGGTCTGGATTACCCAGGAGTGGGGCCGGAACATAGCTACTATAAGGATACAGGTCGGGCCACCTATGTGGCAGTCACCGATAACCAGGCTTTGGAGGGATTCAAGCTCCTTTGCGAGACCGAAGGAATAATCCCTGCTTTGGAGCCTGCCCATGCCATTTACTACGCAGCGGAAATGGCCTCAAAGCTGCCCCCCGATGCGCTGGTGGTAATCAATCTTTCGGGTCGAGGGGACAAGGACCTGGATATTGTGGCACAAGTTCTGGAGGCAGGAAGGTGAGCCGCATCGCTTCAACCCTGGCAAGGCGCAAAGCACTGATCACATACCTTACTGTAGGCTATCCTTCAGTGAGTATGACACTAGAAGTAGTTCCAGCCTTGGCTAGCTGGGGTTGTGATATCGTTGAGCTGGGCATTCCCTTCTCTGATCCTCTGGCAGACGGTGCAACTATCCAAAAAGCAAGCTATCAAGCGTTACAGAACGAGGTTACCCCGGAGATATGCCTGGATGTAGCGTCTAAATTGCGACGAAAAGTGGATATACCCCTGGTGTTTATGACCTACTATAATCCGGTGTTCAGCTTTGGGCCCAAAGCCTTTTGCCAGGCTTCGGCCGAGGCAGGTATTGACGGTCTCATCATCCCCGACTTACCTCCCGAGGAAGGAGTTGAATTAGAGGCATCTGCGTCTGAATCCGGACTGGATCTTGTTTATCTCCTCGCCCCTACCAGCAACGAGGAACGCATCGATCTGGTAGCTCAGCGATCCCGGGGATTCATATATATCGTTTCCCTCTCCGGAGTCACCGGTGCTAGAGAGAACCTGCCAGATGACCTGGAGGAATTCGTTGCCAGAGTGAGAAAAAGGACCTCTGTGCCTCTATGTGTAGGCTTCGGTATCTCCACCTCAGAACAGGCAACAAGGGTGGCCAGAATAGCTGACGGCGTAATAGTAGGCAGTCGGCTCATCCAGTTGTTGGATGGGTATCCCTCTGGTAAACTTAGCGAGTTTATCGAAGGACTGAGAAATGCTCTGGATACATGCCAGTGTTAAGCCAGCCCGGAGAGAACCTTGTGGTCTCCCAAAGCAAGGGGGAAACAAGCCCTTTCGTTAGAGGGCAAGAATAAGCAAGTCAAAAGGAGGGGAATATGGAACAAACAAAGTTCATCCTGACTGAGCAGGAGATGCCTACTTCCTGGTACAACATCCTGCCTGACCTGCCCCAGCCGCTACCAGCGGTGTTGCACCCAGGCACGGGGAAGCCAGTTACGCCCGATGACCTGGCGCCTATCTTTCCTATGGCACTGATTATGCAGGAGTTTAGCCCTGAGCGCTACATCGAAATCCCTGAGGAAGTGCAGGCCGTCTACCGGACCTGGAGACCTACAATATTGCATCGGGCACATCGACTGGAGAAAGCTTTAGACACACCGGCAAAGATTTTCTTCAAATATGAAGGGACAAGCCAAGCTGGTAGCCACAAGCCCAATACGGCTGTAGCTCAGTGCTACTATAACAAGATGGAAGGCGTTAAGCGCATGGTCACCGAGACCGGTGCCGGACAATGGGGGAGTGCCCTGAGCATGGGCGGTGTCCTCTTCGGGGTCGAGATTAAGGTCTACATGGTTAGGATAAGCTACGACCAGAAGCCCTATCGCCGCATCTTAATGGAGACCTGGGGAGCCAAGTGTGTTCCCAGTCCCAGTCAGGAAACCGAGACAGGGCGACGCGTCTTGGCGGCAGACCCTGATTGCCCCGGCAGCTTGGGTATTGCCATCAGCGAGGCCGTTGAGGAGGCCGCCTCCCGCGATGACAGCAAATACTCCCTGGGCAGTGTACTCAACCATGTCCTGCTGCATCAGACCATTATAGGGGAGGAGACCCGAAAACAGATGGAGATGGCTGATGCCTACCCCGACATTATTGTGGGCAACACTGGCGGGGGCTCAAACTTCGCCGGACAATTCCTCCCCTGGATCAGGGACAAAATCAGCGGGAAGAAACCGGATCTGCGCGTCATCTGCGTTGAACCTGAAGCCTGCCCCAGCCTGACTAAGGGGCCCTATACTTATGACTTCGGCGACGAAGCCGGTCTCACTCCCTTGCTCAAGATGTATACCTTGGGGCACAAGTTTATTCCGCCACCAGTCCACGCCGGAGGCCTGCGCTACCATGGAATGGCGCCAATCATATGCCACCTGTATAACCTGGGCTTAGTCGAGGCCAGGGCTGTACCTCAAGTTGCCACCTTTGAGGCAGGCCTAAAGTTTGCCCGAATTGAAGGCATTATCAGCGCTCCAGAGCCGTGCCATAACATCAAGGTAGCCATTGATGAAGCCCTCCGCTGTAAGGAAGCAGGTGAATCAAAGATCATCCTGATAGCTCACAGTGGACATGGTCATTTTGACCTGGCTGCCTACGATGCTTATCTCTCCGGCAAATTGGAAGACTACGCTTATCCGGAAGAAAAGGTGAAGGAGGCGCTGGCCCATCTGCCAACGGTACCAGCTTAGGCCGGCTCGATAACTCCTTCTCTTACCCGAAGCCGGGCCGCCTGGGCCAGTAAAGAGGGCTCGAGATGATCGAGATCTACGGCTGTAATCAGCACCTGCTGGAAGGGAATAATGGATTCCAGCAGGTGCTGGCGCCGAGATCGATCCAGTTCGGAGAATACATCGTCCAGGAGCAGGATAGGGGGATCGCCCACCTGAGCACGCATGTACTTTGCCTCAGCTAGCTTGAGCGAGAGGGCAATCGTCCGCTGCTGCCCCCGGCTCCCGTATTTGCTCATATCACTCCCGTTGACCCGGAATTCGAGGTTGTCTCGATGAGGCCCGACTACAGTCATCCCCTGTGAGATCTCTCTCC
>JAUWXW010000121.1 GCA_030616195.1 Chloroflexota bacterium
GGCCAGTTGAACCTGAACGGGCGAGAGCACGGGTTTGGAGTCAATAACTCCCGCTATCTCCCTTGTGTCCTCCACAGCAGGGTGGTCGGTCAACTCCAGGACAACGCCTTGAAGTACTCTGGAACCGAAGGGTACCCATACTGCTTGCCCGACGGTTAGATCGGTAGCAGGGGGAATACTGTAGCTGAAGGTCCGACGCTGAGCTATAGGTGAGTTGACACCAACTTCAGCATAGCCCATGTCTGCCTCTATTTCTCAAGCCGATGTTCTGCTTCAGGCTTTGGTTCTCAGCTTGGCCCGGACGGCCTTGCTGCTAAGGCCACGCAAGTAATAGAGCCTGGCCCGGCGTGCGCGTCCTTGTTGCACCAGTTCCACCTTGCCTATGTGGGGGGAGTTAAAGAAGAAAGTGCGTTCCACCCCTATACCGTAGATTACGTGTCTCACTGTGAAGTTGGCAGTGACACCACCCTTCCTGATCCGGATAACTATCCCCTGGAAGGTCTGGGTGCGCTCTTTGTCGCCTTCCTTTATCCGGTAACTCACCTTTACCGTATCACCGGGCTTGAATGGAGCAATATTTGGATTGGGTTCGGTCTCAATCAGCCAGCTCAGATCCTTGCTCAATTAAACCTCCCTCTCTACTTTTATTCTATCTAAGATCTTTCTTTTCTCTTAAGACAAGTCAGCCTTTGCCAAGAGGTCAGGGCGACGCTCCAGGGTACGCTTGATAGACTCCTCGCATCGCCACCTGGCAACTTCCTGGTGGTTCCCGGAGAGCAGGATGGCAGGTACCTCCCAGCCTCTATACACCGGTGGCCGAGTATACTGGGGATACTCCAGCAGGCCATTAACGTAAGAATCGTCCTTCGTCGCTTGCTCAGAGCCCAAAACGTCAGGCAGCAATCTAACTACCGCGTCCACCACTACCATTGCTGCTAGCTCACCGCCGGTGAGGACATATTCGCCGATACTGATCTCGTCGGTAACCAGATAGTTTCTGACCCTCTCATCCACTCCCTCATAGTGGCCGCAGATAAGGATCAGGTTTTGTTGCTTTGACAGTTCCTGGGCAACATGGTGACAAAAGAGCCGCCCTTGAGGCGTGAGCAGGATGACCGGGGCTGAGCTATCGCCAATCATCTCCTTTATCGATTCCACTGCTTCAAAGAGGGGCTCTGGCTTCAGTATCATCCCGTTGCCGCCCCCATAGGGATAGTCATCTAAGGTGCGGTGCTTATCGTGTGTGAAGTCTCGAATGTTGTGGACGAAAACACTTGCCAGGCCGCGATCGATTGCCCTCTTGATAATACTTTCGCCAAAGGGGCCGTCGAACATCTTTGGGAACAGGCTCAAAATGTCAATGCGCATGACTAAATTCAAAATTCAAAATTCAAAGTGCAAAATTTTGCCATTTTCATTTTGAATGTTACTCTTTTTGGGCACATTCTGTCGCTTCCCCTCGAAGCGTCTCTATGGCGTGAGGCAGGGCAGGTGCTATTGCCTCAAGGCATTCTGCCACTGCTTTGGGACTACCAGGTAAGTTGATAATCAAGGTGCCCCGGCGAGTGCCGGCTGCCGCTCGGCTCAGCATAGCTAAAGGAGTCTTTTTGAGACTCTCTGCCCGCATCACCTCGGTGAATCCAGGAACGATCCTGTCCAATACAGCCAGGGTGGCCTCAGGGGTCACATCCCGCGGGGATAAGCCGGTGCCTCCAGAGGTGAGGATGACGTCCAACCCCTGATCTGACCATTCCTTCAGTTTGTCTGAGATAGCCTGTTTCTCGTCAGGGACAACTTCATACCTCACCCATTGAATTCCGAGAGGGGCCAGGCACTTCTGGACCACCTGCCCGCTTTCATCCTGGCGCTCGCCCTTGGCGCCTTTGTCGCTGGCGATGAGAATACCCCCAGTAAACATAATACCCCACAGTATCATATCATAGAGGGGCGTCATGGCACAAACAGCGGCCCGAGGTCAGCGATTGAAATCCTCCAGGCATAGGGTAGGTCTCCGGAGGCGACCCTGGCGGCCGACTCGCCTCTGGCGAGGGCTCTGTCCCCTACCAGCCGGGGCGGGTGGTCGAAGATTCGCCTATGGCGAGCAGAGCACCCACCCTATGAGAACAGGGGCAATCGCTGATTTGGGGTAGCGGCCCGACGTCAGCCATTATCATCATTTCCGTGGGCGGGCGCTCCGCTCGGCACAGGCATGTCTTTCGATCGACCGACCTCAGAATGACACCCAGGACCATTCGAGAATGCTACCTTTTCCAGCTTGACTCACCGATTAAGGGACTCTATGATGGTATCTTAGCGGCAGTGAGGTCTTGAAGGAGACCCAAACGGCGCTGGTCACATCGGCTGAAGGAGAACTGACGTGTCAAGGAAGTATGATGTCATCATTGTTGGTGGAGGTCCTGCGGGCCTATTTGCTGCCTTGGAGCTTTCCCAGGCGGCGGGCATAAAGGTCCTGCTGATTGAGAAGGGTAAGGACCTGGAGAGCCGTAATTGCCCTGTCTTGGACGAAGGGCAGAAATGTCTTTCCTGCTCTCCCTGCAATTTGGTGGGCGGTCTTGGTGGGGCGGGCGCCTTCAGCGATGGGAAAATGACCCTTTCTCCACAGGTTGGGGGCCATCTAAAGGATTACCTGGGTACCAAAAGAGCCTGTGAGCTTATCCGGTACGTAGATGCCGTTTACCTCCGATTCGGAGGCACGGACACGATCTACGGTGTAGGAGATGAGGTGGAGAAGCTGGCGCACAAAGCGAGCCTGGCCGAACTACACCTCATTCCGGTGCCTATTCGCCACGTGGGTACGGAGTGCTGTCGCGCTATTCTTCGAGCCATGCAGAATTTCCTTTGTACACAGGTGGATATTGAGGTGGAGAAAGCAGCGTCTACCATCCTGGTGGAAGATGATGAAGTGAGGGGGATCGAGACTGAAGATGGCGAGCATTTGGAGTGCGGCTATTTGGTTCTGGCTCCGGGCAGAGAGGGCACGGACTGGTTGGTTCAGCAAGCCAACCGGTTGAGGCTTAAACTGTATAACAACCCGGTTGATGTTGGCGTCCGGGTGGAGGTGCCGCAGGTCGTGATGCAGGAATTAACGGACGTGCTGTACGAGCCCAAGCTAGAGTATTTCACTAAGACCTTCGATGATCGAGTCAGGACCTTCTGCGTCTGTCCGGGCGGACAGGTAGCCATGGAGTCCACCGGGGGGAGTGAGCCAGTGATTTCCGTAAACGGGCATAGTTATGCTCATCGCAAGACAGATAATACCAATTTTGCCCTTCTGGTAAGCACCTCTTTCACTCAGCCATTCCGGGAACCTATAGCCTATGGCAAGTACCTGGCTCGCCTGGCCAACCTTCTTGGTGATGGCGTGCTGGTGCAGCGGCTCGGCGATCTCCTGGAGGGGCACAGGTCTACACCGGAGCGCATAGAGCGGAGTATTGTCCAACCTACTCTGAAAAATGCTACCCCAGGTGACCTCAGCTTTGTGCTCCCTTATCGTCACCTTAAAGGCATTGTGGAGATGCTGCAAGCCATGGATAGGCTTTGCCCGGGGATTGCCTCACGCTATACCCTGCTCTATGGAGTCGAGGTCAAGTTCTATTCATCTCGACTTGACCTCAGCCAGAATATGGAGACCCAAATATCCAGCATGTTTGCCGTAGGCGATGGAGCTGGAGTCAGTCGTGGCCTGGTGCAGGCCTCGGCTTCCGGCGTTTTGGCGGCTCGGGAGATACTCCGCAGGATAGGGGTCCCTGCAACTGTCTCGACTACGCGCGATAGTGTCACATGACTCAAAGCGATTTCATTGGCATTGACCTGACTTCCTCGTCAGCGAAGTCCAGTGCCTGTATCGGGTTAGATAAAGATCTGAATCTCGCCTTTGCTGGCTTGCTCAGCGCTGATGCTGATCTGGTAGCTTTGGTGACGAGCGAAAAGCCTTCCCTCACTGCTATTGATGCCCCTCTTACTCTCCCAGAGGGGCTTTGCTGTCTGGAGGAAGGTTGTGGCTGTCAACCACGCTACGGAAAAGGCAGAGAATGCGAGCGGCAACTGGCTAAGCTGGGGATTTCCTGTTACTTCACTACAAAGCGATCTATCATTAAGAAAATGGTCTGCCGTGGCATGGCGCTGAGGAGGAGGCTGGAGAATCGAGGTTTCCGGGTCATAGAGGTTTATCCCTATGCCACCAAGGTTCGCTTGTGGGGCAAGCCTATTCCTCCCAAGTCAAAGCCGGATGGGCTGGCTTTCTTGCGAGCTAGGCTCACACAACTCATGCCCAGTCTTGCTCCCTATGTGGCTGACTTCACCCACGACCTTTGCGATGCTGCCGCGGCTGCTTATACCGCCTATCTGCACTACGGCAGCAAGACAGAACGGGTTGGCAGTCTCGAAGAGGGCGTAATCTGCATACCAAGGCACCCGGCTGAATTGTGAGAGAGCCTTAGTCTTTCTGTCGCGCCTGGAAAGGCGCTTCTACAAACAGGTTAGTGTGGGAGACCCCTTATGGGGTCGATAGTATTTCTATGTCATTGCGAGGAGCGCCAGTGAGCCGAAGCTCGCCACGTCGAGTCGCCTACGGAGACCCTGAGCGGAGCGAAGGGGACGTGGCAATCTCAGGGTGGCGCGGGGGATCGTACTGCCAAGCGGGCGGGGCTGCCCGACGTCGGGCGAGCCTACCCAGTGTTGCTAGGGATTGCGTCCTCGGCATGCACACCGGACGAGTACAGCAGCTTGACGCTTTGTTATCGAGAAGATAAAATAGGTGCGGATGTTCACAGCCATAGAAGTCATAAATGGGAGGAGGGGATGATATTTGGCTCACGTGAGGGGCGGTGAGAGCGAAAGCTTCGAGAGCCTGCTGAAGAGATTCAGTAAGAAGGTGCAGCAAGCTGGTATTCTCGCCGAGATTCGTCGCCGAGGGGCCTACGAGAAGCCGAGCGTAAAGCGTAAGAAGAAGGAAGCAACTAAGAGGCGCAAGAGTTCGAGGAGTTCAAGAGCTCGTTATTAGCAGATAGAGGTACAAGGTGTCTCTTGTGCAAAGGCTCAAAGGTGACCTTAACCAGGCCCTAAGAAAAGGGGAAAAAGAGCGAGTTTCCACTCTCCGGCTTTTACTGTCGAATATCGGCAATGCAGAGATTGCCAAGGGTGGCCCCTTGGATGAGCCCGGTGTATTAGGAGTCATTGCCAAACAGGCCAAGCAAAACCGGGAGAGCATTGACGCCTTTCGCCAGGGGGAACGTAGCGACCTGGTGGCCAAAGAGGAGAGGGAGCTTTCCGTCCTGCAGGAGTATCTGCCTCAGCCCATGTCCTCAGAGGAGATTGCTGCTGCTGCTCGCCAGGCGATTGCCGAGGTGGGAGCAGTGGGCCCTGGTGACAAGGGCAAGGTGATGGGCAAGCTTATGCCTCAGGTGAAAGGCAAAGCTGACGGCGGCGAAGTAAACGCCATCGTATCAGAGCTGCTTGCCAACCTGTAGGCTGCTGGACCAAGCATTATTGTTGGATTCAAGAGGAAGTGGATCCAAAGACACCTCATGTAGCCCTTACGGTTGTCTGAGCGGGACATTGAAGTTCGGTGTAATCGTTTTTCCCGGTACCTGGAGTGACAGGGACTGCTATTACGTGGCAGATAAAATCCTGGGCCAGCCGGTAAGCTATATCTGGCACCGGGAAACTGACCTCTCTGGCTACGATTGTGTTATCCTCCCCGGTGGTTTTTCCTATGGTGACTACCTTCGCGCTGGCGCCATCGCCCGTTTTTCACCGGTCATGGCC
>JAUWXW010000041.1 GCA_030616195.1 Chloroflexota bacterium
GGCCATCTTTACATGTCATTGCGAGGAGCCTCAGCGACGTGGCAATCTCCAGGTGGGGAGACCGTTCCCATAGCATGGGTAAACTCCACCCACTCCACGTGCCAGCACTGTAATTCTGATTTTCGAATTCTTGATGCCGGAAGCTACTCCTGCACCATCAGCCCCTGTTGTCCCAACAGGTCCGTTAGCTGCTGATGCAGCTCCGGGCAGTAGCTAGTGGCGACGTTGGGCATCTCCAGGTTAACCAGCCCCTCATCGGTGGCAATGGTCAGAAGGACTTCATCCTCCCCGGGATAACGCCTGACAATATCCAGGAGGCGATGAAGCCGCTCCAGGTCCTCCTCCTCATTCTCTGTCTGCGCAATGGTAATCACCAGCTTGCTCTTCCTTACCTCGGGAGTTTGGGGAACCGGCTCCACCTGCCCCACCTCTTCAGGACCGTACTGGTCCACCTGCTCGCAAACCAGTTGCACCTCTTCCTGCCTGGCCCTAACCCTTCCCCGGACCAGAAGCATGTTGCCCTCCACCCAAAGCTCCTTCGTCTGCTCATACCGCTCCGCCCAGCAGCTAACCTCAATGCTGCCAACCAGGTCTTCCAGGACCGCGGCCACAAAGGGACGTCCATTCCTGGTAGATCCGTGCCTTGCCGAACTGACCACTCCGGCCACGGTCACTATCTGTCCTACCATCTCAGTGTCAATCTGTCCACAGAGAGCCGTGGTGTTTGAAGCCAGATGACGAACGGCCTGACTGAAGGGGTGTTCCGAGAGATATACTCCTAATACCTCCTTCTCCCAGGATAATTTCTCTTTCTGCGGAAGATCAACCTCTTCCAGCTCTATTTCCGGTAGAGGCGTGGTGACGCTTCCCCCCCACAGATCAAACATGGTAGCCTGCCCCGTCTCCTTCAGTCTCTGCTCCCGCTGCGACACCCAGAGAATGCGGTCAACCCGGTTCAGCAACGCTCCTCGATTGCCCAGGGAGTCCAGTGCTCCTGCCTTAATCAGGCTTTCCATAACCCTCTTGTTCATGCCGCGCAGGTCAACCCGGCGACAGAAGTCCTCTATAGATTTGAACGGTCCACCTGTCTCCCTGGCGGTGAGGATGGGGCCGATAGCATTAACTCCCACATTCTTTACGTCAGCCAGGCCGAAACGGATAGCCCGTTCCCCGTCTCCCTCTATACCGAAAGTGGCCCCGCTCTTATTCAAATCAGGGGGCAAAACCTTGACCTCCAGCCGCTGACATTCAGCCACAGCCATGGCCACCTTGTCCTGCTGACCGCTGTTAACTGCCAGGAGGGCCAGCATATACTCTACGGGGTAATTTGCCTTAAGATAGGCCGTCTGATAGGCAATCATGGCATAACTTACGCTGTGGGCCTTGTTAAAAGCGTAGCCGGCGAAAGGCTCGATGAGATTGAACACCTCTTCAGCCAACTCAGAGGAAAAGCCCTTCTGCTTCGCTCCCTTGAGAAAGCGCGCCCGCTCTCTTCGCATTATCTGGGGAACCTTCTTCCCCATTGCCTTACGCACTATGTCAGCTTGGCCTAAACTGTAGCCGGCAAAGGTCTGCACAATCAACAGCACCTGGTCCTGGTAGACGATGACGCCATGAGTCTCCTCCAGGATATCAGCTAAGGCGGGATGGGGGTAACGGATGGGCTGCGAGCCCTCCTTGGACCTGATAAAGGTAGGGATGTGTTCTTTTGGCCCAGGGCGATAGAGTGCTACCATAGCGGCTAGGTCACTGAAGCTGGCTGGCTTCAATTCCTTCAGGTAGCGCCTCATTCCTCCGCCTTCCAGTTGGAAGACGCCGCTGGTCTCACCTTTGGAAAGCATCTCAAAGGTCTTGGCGTCGTCCAGGGGGATACCAGACAGGTCAACTTCTACCCCTTTATTCTGAGCTATGATCTCCTTAGCTCTAGCTAAAATGGTGAGGTTGGCCAGACCTAACAAATCAAGCTTGAGCAGTCCCACCCGAGCGATGTCCTCCATGCTAAATTGGGCCATGACCAGACCTCCGGAGTCAGCCTTGCTCACCTGCTGAAGAGGCACATAATCGACCAGGGGCTCCTTGGATATGACCACGCCGGCAGCGTGAGTGCTGGCATGGCGGGCCACCCCCTCAAGCTTTGTGGCTGAGTCAACCAGTTGGCGGACTATGGAATCCTCCTGATAGATACGGCTCAACTCGGCATTCTCCTCCAGGGCTTTCTCCAGAGTCATGCCTACTCCAAAAGGAACCAGCCTGGCCACCTGGTCAACCTGGCTATAGGGCATGCCTAAAGCCCGGCCCACATCCCTCAGAGCCGCCCTGGCTCCCAGGGTGCCGAAGGTAATGATCTGGGCCACATGGTCATGACCATACTTCTGAGCCACATAGGAGATAACCTCATCGCGGCGGTCGTCCTGAAAGTCGAGGTCAATATCCGGCATTTCCTGGCGCTCCACGTTAAGGAAGCGCTCAAAAACCAGCCTGTGTTTCAGCGGGTCAACATCGGTAACACCCAGGCAATAGAGAATCAGGCTGGCAGCAGCACTCCCGCGCACTCCGCAGAGGATTTCCTGTCGCTTGGCAAAGAAAACGATATCCCACACCACCAGGAAGTAATGAGCGAATTGGGTCTGCTGAACGACTTCCAGTTCATATTCCAGGCGACTCTTCACTTCAGGGGAAGGATCGGGGTAGCGTTGTGCCAGACCCTGCCAGCAAAGATCGACCAGGTATTCGTCGGCCGTCTTGCCTTCGGGGAGCTCAACCTCTGGAAGGTGAACTTGACCAAACTCAAGTTCCAGGTCACATGCCTGGGCAATGCGCCCGGTATTCTCCAAAGCCTGAGGAATGTCAGAGAAAAGCTCCTCCATCTCCTGAGGGCTCTTGAGGTAAAAGAAGTCCCCCGCCATCTTCAGCCGTTGCTCATCGTGAACGGAGGCATTTGTCTGGATACAAAGGAGAAGGTCGTGCCAGCAAGCATCCCCCTGGTCCACGTAATGAATATCGTTGGTAGCTACCAGCGGTATATCCAGCTCGGCGCTGAGGGAAAGAAGTCCCTGGTTGATTTGCTCCAGCTCCGGGATGGGATGCCTCTGAATCTCCAGGTAGTAATCGTCAAAAAGCTGCTTATACCATAGTGCGCTTTCCCTTGCCTCCTGATCTCGCCCCTCCAGGATGAGGCATGGCACTTCCCCTTTAGCACAGGCAGAGAGCGCCACCAGTCCCTGGCAGTGCTGGCTCAAAAGCTCCCTGTCCACCCGTGGCTTATAGTAGAAGCCCTCAAGGTGGGCCTTGGTGCACAACTGAAGCAGGTTCTGGTAACCTTGTGTGTTCTTAGCCAGCAGCACGAGATGATAGAAACGTTTGTCACCCGCGGTTCGGCTGTGCCGGCTTAACGGGGCTACATAGAACTCACAACCGATAATAGGCTTTATCCCGGCTTCCTTAGCTGCCAGATAGAACTCGATCACCCCGTACATTGAGCCGTGGTCGGTAATCGCCAGACTCTCGAGACCGAACTCCTTGGCTCTGGAAATCAACTGGGGAATACGGCACATCCCGTCGAGGAGACTGTACTCAGTATGGACGTGAAGATGCGCAAACATAAGTGTCTATCGTGGGGAAGCCCGCTACTATTATACCACCCGCTCACAGTCTGACAAAGGGTGTGGCAGGTTCCTTAACCGGTGATCTTGAGCTGTCTTACCCATACACCTTTCCGCCGCGGGTGTTATAATAGTGTTAAGCACGCCAACCTATGCTCTGACAGTATCCCTTGAAGGGAGGAAGTTATGCTAAGGTCTCCTGGTGATTGGCTAAGTGATGTGCAAGGCATGCAGAAGGAGATGGAGCGATTACTGGATTACTTAGGTAGTTCTAAGCCACCCTCAGTGCACTTTGCCCGTATGTGGGAGCCGGCAGTTGACGTCTATGAGACAGCAACAGAGGTGGTAGTATTGGTGGAGCTGGCGGGGGTGAAGGAGAGCGACATCGAGATCGTGGTTAATGACAATTCCGTGCTTATCAGGGGTCAAAGGAAAGAGGGCGCTCTCCGGGAAAAGAGAAAATACTACCAGATGGAAATCCATCGAGGGCCTTTCCAAAGGAGCATCCTTCTGCCTGCCAGGGTCGACACCAATAAGACTAAAGCCTCTTTTGAAAACGGCATACTTGAAATTGTCCTCACCAAGGTGCAGCAGGAGCGGATCCTACGGGTGGATATAAGAACCGTTGATCAGTTTTGACGCCTTTTGAAGTGATCCGAGCCTGACTTGGTCCTTTCGATCGACAAGCCGAGCTTCGGATCCGGTATGCGGACTCCCAACTAACATGTGGAGGGAAAACTATGGTAGTGGAAAGTCAACAGGAAAGCGTAAGAGAGATAAGCGTGACCATACCCGAGGATTTGCCCATCCTTCCTAGTGGAGAGAGCGTAATCTTCCCCATCATTATCTTTCCCCTGGCAACAGAAAAGCAAACCACTGTTCAGGTGATCGACGCTGCTATGGAGGAAAACAAGATCATCGGCGTCTTCGCCCAGCGTTCCGAAGATGAGCAGGCCGCTCCTGATAACCTCTACTCTATCGGTACAGCGGCTCTTATTGCCCGCATGTTCAAGCTGCCCGACGGCTCCATCCGTGTCTTTTTGCAGGGTGTGTCCAGAATCCGCCTGAAGGAGATAACCCAGACCGAGCCTTACATGAGGGCCAAGGTAGACGTGGTCAAAACGAAAGTGGAGAAGACCACGGAGGTCGAAGCCCTGACCAGGAATCTAGTAAACCTGTTCCAGAAGGTGGTTGAGCTGGCCCCGAGTTTGCCCCAGGAGCTAAGCATTGCCGCCGTTAACATAGCTGATCCCGGCGACCTGGCTGATTTTGTAGCCGCTCACCTGAACCTCAAGCGTGACGAGGCACAGGATATACTGGAGACTCTAGATGTCGCCGAGAGGATAAAGAGGCTGACTGGCCATATCAACAGGGAGCTGGAGATATTGGAGCTGGGAAGCAAGATTCAGTCCCAGATCAAGGGCGAGATGGACAAGGCTCAGCGAGACTTCTATCTCAGGGAGCAACTGAAAGCCATTCAGAAGGAGTTGGGTGAGGTTGATGAGCGCACCGTAGAGATCAATGAACTCAGGGAGAAGATCGAGCAGGCCCATCTGCCTGAGGAGGCCCAAAAGGAAGCAGAGCGCGAACTGGACCGTCTGGCCAAGATGCCGCCCGCTGCTGCCGAGTACACCGTGTCTCGAACCTACCTCGACTGGTTAGTCAACCTGCCCTGGTCAAAGAGCACTGAAGACAATATGGATATCAACCAGGCTAGCGCCGTCCTGGATGAAGACCATCACGACCTGGACAAAGTCAAGGAGAGAATGCTCGACTACCTGGCAGTTCGCAAGCTGAAGAGCGATATGAAGGGCCCTATTCTCTGTTTTGTTGGCCCTCCAGGCACAGGTAAGACTTCGATGGGGCGGTCTATCGCCCGCGCCCTGGGGAGGCAATTCTTTCGCATGTCCCTGGGAGGCATCAGGGATGAGGCTGAAATCCGAGGACATCGCCGCACCTACGTAGGAGCCCTGCCCGGGAGAATCATCCAGGGGGTCCGCCGTGCCGAGTCCAATAATCCTGTGTTTATGCTCGATGAGATTGACAAATTAGGGATGGACTTTAGAGGCGACCCTTCAGCAGCGCTGCTCGAGGTCCTGGACCCGGAGCAGAACTTCTCCTTTGTTGACCATTACCTTGACGTGCCCTTCGACCTTTCCAACGTAATCTTTATCACCACCGCCAATATCACCGACCCCATTCCCCCCGCCCTCAAGGACCGGATGGAGGTGATTGAGCTTCCCGGCTATACGGAGCGGGAGAAACTACACATCGCCAAGAAATTCCTCATCCGAAGGCAGCTGGAGGAAAATGGCCTCAGCGATGAGAAACTGCAAATCACCGACGAAACTGTGCTGGGCATAATTCAAAACTACACCAGGGAAGCCGGAGTAAGAAACCTGGAGAGGGAGATCGGCACTATCTGCCGCAAGGTGGCCCGCCAGGTGGCAGCAGGCTCCGAAGAGCAAACCACCGTCATTCCCGATATGCTCCATCAGTACCTGGGCCCGGCGAGATTCCGCTATGAACTAGCTGGGGAAGCCGACGAAGCAGGCGTGGCTACCGGCCTTGCCTGGACTCAGGCTGGTGGGGATATCATCTTTGTGGAAGCTACCCCGGTCAGTGGGAAGGGAAATCTTATCCTTACCGGCAAGCTGGGCGAGGTGATGCAGGAGTCGGCCCGGGCCGCCCTTACATACACCAGGAGCAAGGCCGCTTCCCTGGGGATTGAGGATAACTTCCACGAGAATAAGGACATCCACATTCACGTTCCTGCCGGTGCCATTCCTAAGGACGGCCCCTCCGCCGGTATCACTATGACAGTGGCCCTGATCTCCGCTTTGAGCGGCCGCCCGGTAAGCAAAGAGGTGGCAATGACGGGAGAGATAACTCTGCGGGGAAAGGTGCTACCGGTTGGCGGGATCAGGGACAAGGTACTGGCAGCCCACCGGGCAGGGATTAAGAAGGTGATCCTGCCAAAGGAGAACGAAAAAGACCTGGAAGAGGTCACCCAGGAAGTAAAAGAAAAGCTTCAGTTTGTTCTGGTAGACTCTATAGACCAGGCGCTTGAAGTTGTCCTCCAGCCAAAGAAGAAAGGTAGGGGCAATTCATGAATTTGCCCCTACACCCTGACCCTCTCCCTTCAAGGGAGAGGGTGGTAATCGGGGCGTCCATGACCCGAAAAGGTCGGCCGAGAATCCGCGTGGGACAGGCCCAGAGCCTTGCTTATCAAGATGGGGTAGCCTAGAGCATCTGCTCTAGGCATGGTTGGAGCAGATGCTCCAACCCACCCCGGTGTTTTCGGATAGGCTCCTCACCCCCGCTCTGCGTATTTTCTCTGGCAGACCGGCTGCCACTTCTCCAGCCCACAGGCATTACAGCGCAGTCTACAGTCAACGGTTTCCCCAGCCTCAAAAGTGTACTGGTATTCTCGTTTTAAGAAGTCAGCGCTTACTCCCGTGTCTATATGGGACCAGGGCAAAAGTTCATCCAGTGAACGTTGGCGATAGGCATAGAACCCGGGATCGATCCCTGCTTTATCAAAGGCTTTCAGCCAGTTTTCATAGCTGAAGCGCTCGTCCCAGGCATCGAAAGTGGCACCGAACCGCCAGGCATGATAGATAACCCTGCCCATGCGGCGGTCTCCCCGCGACAGGACAGTCTCCAGCAGGCTTGTCTCCGGGTTTTCCCACGAGAGGCGGGGTCTTATGCTGCGCAGATCTCGCCTTAGTATCCCATGCTTGAACTCTAGCTCCTCCTGGCTGTTCTGGGCCACCCACTGGAACGGAGTATGCGCCTTAGGTATGAAGGTTGATATACTCAGCTTGATCCTTGGTTGTCCTCCTCTTCCCAGGCGGCGTAGCTTACCTACCAGGTGCACTATAGCTTCAACGTCCTCCACAGTTTCTGTTGGCAAGCCGATCATGAAGTACAGCTTAAAATTCGCCCATCCTTTTCCCAATGCGCTAGCCACCGTGCCCAGAATCTCCTCGTCAGCCAGACCCTTATTGATCGCCTGCCTCAGCCGCTCGGTGCCTGCCTCAGGGGCAAAAGTAAGACCCGGTTTCTTGGCAAAACGGAGGGAATCCATCAACTTTACTGAGAAGCTGTCGATGCGCAGGCTGGGGAGAGACATAGTTAGAGGATAATCACCATAGCGCTTTACCAGGGTGCCTACCAGAGACTCGATACCCGGGTAATCACTGACGCTCAGGGAAACCAGCGATACCTCACTGTAGCCGCAATTTATTACCAACTGCTCCACCGCCTCTACTATTTCTTGTGGGCTGCGGTACCGCGAGGGGCGATAGACTATTCCTGCCTGACAAAAGCGACAGCCCTGGGTGCAGCCACGCTGAATCTCCACTGTGCCACGGTCGTGAACCACTTCCACAAAAGGAACTACAGGTCTGGTAACCGGCGGAGGCAGCTCTGTCACCACGCATCTTTGAATAATGGGCTTTGCCTGGGGCACAGTGGCCCTGATGCCGGCGATGCTGCCATCAGGGTGATAGTCAACCTCATACAGGCTGGGCACATAGATGCCAGGGATGGTGGCCAACTGGCATAATAACTCTCTTCTGCTCCCTCCCTCCCTGGCACATCTCCGAAAGGTCTCGATCAGCTTTGGGGTTACTTCTTCTCCTTCGCCAATTACGAAAAGATCAATAAACTCTGCCATTGGCTCAGGGTTAAGGGCGCTGCTGCCGCCGGCGATTATCAGGGGGTGTGATTCGGTTCTCTCACCGGCCAGGACTGGTATGCCGGCCAGGTCGAGCATGTTCAGTACATTGGTATAGGTAAGTTCATAGCCCAGGGAGAAACCGACAATGTCAAACTCTGCCAGCGGTGTTTTTGATTCCAGGCTGAGAAGGGGAATGGCTGACTGGCGCATGGCTGCTTCCATATCAACCCAGGGGGCGTACACCCTTTCGGCAAGGACCCCGGGCTGCTTATTGAGCAGGTCGTAGAGGATGGGCAGGGCCAGGTTAGACATGCCGATTTCATAAAGGTCCGGGTAGGCAAGAGCCACCCTTACCTCGGCTGTCTGCCAGTCCTTGACAACGCTATTCCACTCGCCTCCGGTGTAGCGGGCTGGCCTGGTAACCCTGTGCAGAATGCTGTCGGGATAAGCCATTGAACCTGTCAAAGATCTATTATAACCGCTTATCGTAATCCCCATCCAATCCGCCGGTGTTGACCTTAATCCGTGGATTCTCTACTATGATGTGCGCCTCTCCACGGCCGGTCTTGGACACGGCTTTGCCGAAAGCCCTCTCCCTTGACGGGAGAGGGCAGGGTGAGGTCTCCGCAGGTCGCCAGAGGCGACTCTGTTGACCGACTCGCCGTGGCGAGGTGAATCTCCCCCTCCTCTTAGTCTCCTCCCGCTCTCCACGGCGAGTCTTCGACCAGGGGAGGAGACTCATAGACAGTTTTGCAATCAACTGTGAAAGGCCACCTCGAAGGTGCCGCTTGTAAACGTGGACCCACGGATTAAGGTTGACCACGACAGCATTGACACTCATCTTACCGACAGCTACAATATTGATGCCGCCGAGGTAGCTCAGGTGGTAGAGCAGCGGACTGAAAATCCGCGTGTCAGCGGTTCGACTCCGCTCCTCGGCACCAGAGAAAAAGAGAGTCCCCCGGGAATCCCCTTTTCACCGGGGTGGCAGTGCGGAAGTAGTTCAGCGGTAGAACGCCTCCTTGCCAAGGAGGAGGTCGTGGGTTCGAATCCCATCTTCCGCTCCAGCCGAAGTGGCGGAATAGGTAGACGCGACAGTCTCAAAAACTGTTGGGGGGCGACCCCCGTGTCGGTTCGATCCCGACCTTCGGCACCAGGTTCAGATAACCAACCGCAAGCTAGCGATCGCTTTCCCTCCCATAAGCATGTGGTCTGCATGCCAGAGTCGAGGCCTCCATCACTAGACTCCGTGGGTGTCAGTCGCCTCAGGCGACTGACCCTGTTAGAGTAGGCGGCGGAAGCAGGCTTTCGTGGCGGACGGACTTGAAAGTCCGTCCCTACTTGGAGGGAAATCACCAAGGATCACTTGAGACAAGGCCAGACATGGCTGGAGCCTGTGAGTGTGGATTACTTTCTCGGTGGACTGCCTATCGAGCCTGGAAAGGCTCTCCCACAGACAAGCC
>JAUWXW010000035.1 GCA_030616195.1 Chloroflexota bacterium
ACGGGGCGGTAGCTGCCCTTATGCCCACAGGGATGACCGGGTCTGAAGGCCAGCACATCCTGGATGCGGCCCTATTTGATGCCATCTTTACGGAGGACATCCGGACTCTTGGTCCGGCGGTCTCTGTGGCAAAGCAGACCCTTCTGGCCAATGGCGACTCCCAGTACGAGGCGGTCAGTGAGACATTTCTGCTCTTTGGGGATCCGGCCATGACCCTGAAGATACCCCTTCCCAGGAGGCCCTCGGGGCTCGTGGCTCAAGGTCAAGATGTGGCTGTTGACCTGAGCTGGCAGGAGGCTGGACAACAAAGGTTGGAGGGAATGGTGCTCCGCCGCCCACCCCGGTTCGCACTCTGGCCCGACTACGACCTGAGGAGGCAGGTTGGTGTTATGAATCACCTTCAGGGAACGGATGTCCCCGTGCCCAAAGTTTATTGGCTGGAGAGGGATGAAAGTATACTGGGCACCCCTTTCTTCATCATGAGCAAGATAGAGGGATTTGCTCCACCAGCTCAGGCCACCGCGGGGACTTACTATGAGGCCATCCCCGAGCAGCGGGCAAAGATGTGGCAGGGATTTCTGGAGGTCCTAGCCAAAATCCACCTGCTTGACTGGAGAAGCCTGGGTCTTTTTTCCTTCCTTGGTGTCCCTGAGGGTGGCACTGGTCCGCTTGACCAGCTTTTAGACTACCACGAAAGCTACCTCAATAATTGGGCCAAGGAAGACCCTCAAGAACCTCAGCCAATCCTGGAGGCAGCTCTGGACTGGCTCAAGAGGAACCGCTATACCCCCGAGCATGTAACGCTGTGCTGGGGCGATTCCCGACTATCTAACATGATATACAGCCCCGATTTCGAGGTGCTAGCGGTGCTGGACTGGGAGATAGCTTACCTGGGAGATCCCGAGTCTGATCTGGGGTGGTTCCTCTTCCTTGACTGGGCCGGCAGTGAAGCCGGTGGTATCCCTCGCCTGGAAGGCACCCCTGGAGCAGAAGAGACCGTACAGCGCTACGAGGAGCTGACCGGTTGGAAGGTGAGGAACCTCTTTTACAACGAGGTTCTGGCTACCTTTAGGCTCGGAGTGTCCATGCTTAAGATATACAAGAACATGAAGAAATCCGGTATCCCCCTGGGCAGCGAGGACGTCGAGCTGAATAACTTCTGCACGCAAAGGCTGGCCAGCCTGTTGAACTTATCTCCCCCCGGGCCAAGCGGGGTGCCGGCAAGCCTCGAGGAGGTGACGGTGGCAGCCCAGTTCCACCTCACCGGACCTGGCGGCCGCGACTGGTATTTGGTATCTGATAGGGGTAAGGTAACCGTGCATGAGGGAACGGTGGAGAATCCTAACGTTGCGCTCACCGTATCGGCTGAGGACTGGGAGGCTATGCAGAGGGGGGAACTGAGCCGCACCCAAGCCTGGCTGGGCGGCAAGCTCAAGGTAGAGGGCGACATGGTCCTATTAGACCAGCTTGAAGACATGATTTCTAAGTTTGGCGGGGCTAACTAGTTACTGCCTCGGCCTCCAGCGATTGCTGAAACTCCAGGGTTGGGGAAGGCAGCGGAGGTCAGCGGCGCATAACCTTGGTTTGAGCTGTGGGCTTCCGAACATTGGAGAGGAGGTATGACAAGTGGCTACTTTCGGATATACCGGCCGGATCCTGACCGTAGACCTGTCTTCGCGGAGTGTAACCGACGTCTCTACTCAAGACTATGCGGACAGGTTTCTTGGAGGGAGGGGACTGGCCGCCAAAATCTATTGGGACGAGGTCTCGCCGGAGGCCAACGCTCTCGATCCGGTGAACAGAATCGTGTTTGCCACCGGGCCGCTCTGCGGAGTGCCCCTAATCGGCGGCTCACGGTGGACGGTGTGCGGGAAATCGCCTGCCGTGGATCGGTTTTCCTACGGTAACCTGGGCGGCACATGGGGTGCCGAACTCAAATTTGCCGGCTATGATGCCGTTGCGGTACACGGCAGGTCAGACAAACCCGTCTACTTGTTCGTCCACGATGGGACTGCCGAGCTGAGGGATGCCGGAGATCTGTGGGGAAAGGGCGCCATTGACACCAGGGAAGCCTTGCAGGGCCAACTGGGACAGTCAGCCAAAGTCGTGGCTATCGGTCCGGCTGGCGAGAACATGGCCGTCATGGCCAACGTGATCGCTGACAACGATGCTGCCGGTTCCAAGGGCTTGGGAGCCGTCATGGGTTCGAAGCGGCTGAAGGCTATCGCCGTAATTGGCGGGGGCAGAAGGGCTCAAGTGGCCCAGCCGGAAAGGCTGCGGCAGTTGATGGACCATTACCGTGGACTCAAGAGAGGCTTCCCCTACTACGATGAGGCATTCTATGACGTTCTCTGCCGATTCTCGAGGGACACTACGACCGAGATCAAGATGATACCAGACACGAGCGCGAGGATGAAGAAGCAGCCTTGCTACGGTTGCCAGGGGAAGTGCCCCAGGAGGACGTATCGAGCAGGTGATGGTGGGGCAGGGAAGTTCATGTGCCACTCAGCGTATTTCTACCAACCTTGGGCAGAGCAGTACTACGGAGAGTGGAACGACGTGCCGTTCCACGCCACCAAGCTATGCGACCAGTACAGCCTTGACACGATCGCCATCGATCTGATGATCAGTTGGCTCCACCAATGCCATGAAGCCGGTATACTCACCGATCAAAACACAGGTATTCCCATATCGAAACTAGGAAGTTGGGAGTTCATAGAAGCCCTCATAAGTAAGATCTCGCTACGGGAAGGATTCGGGGACGCCTTGGCTGCTGGAATGGATCATGCCGCAGAGCAGGTGGGACCTGCGGCCAAGGGACTGGTGGACAATGCTGGCATAGTTGGCGAAGCCGGGTACAACCAGCCATACGGGCCGAGACTCTATCCCACCACCGGCCTCTTCTGGGCCACCGAGACCAGGTGGCCCATGTACCTGCTGCACGAGGTAGCCACCACTGTGTCCAAATGGGTTACTTGGCGTATGATGGGTTTCGGTTACTTTACGTCGGATCTACTACGTGCCACTGCCAGAATGTTCTGGGGTAGCGAGGCAGCGGCCGACTTCTCCACTTACGAGGGGAAAGCCCTGGCGGCAAAGATGATTCAGGACCGTGGCTATGCCAGGGAGTGTCTCGTTCTATGTGAATGGCTTTGGCCCATCGTCGATCTTGAGTTTACTGAGGACCATATGGGTGACCCTACCATGGAGAGCAAACTCGTGTCTGCCGTGACAGGGAGGGAGGTGGACAAAGAGGGCCTTGACAAAATAGGCGAGATGGTGTTTAACCTGCAGAGGGCCATTCTCGTCAGGGAAGGCCACCGCGGCAGGGAGTCCGACACCCTTCCGGAACGCTCTTACACAGTACCCCTCGAGTATGATGTCTCGAATGCTCACTGTGTGGTGCCAGGGTCAGAGGGAGAGGTCATATCCCGAAAGGGCGCAGTAGTGGATAGGGAAGAATTTGAAAGGATGAAAGACGAATACTACCAGCTCAGGCAATGGGATGTAGCCACTGGTCTTCAAACCAGGGCAGGCCTGGAGAAGCTGGGGCTAAAGGATGTTGCCCAAGACTTGGAGCAGAGGGGGCTCATAGCTCCCCTGCCGCAGGCTCGACGCTAAGAATAGAGCATCATTCGAGTCACCAGGCATTACCGTGAAATAGAGAAAGAAGCTCCTTTCTTGATACCGCGGATGGCTTAAAAGGTGAAGTACAGTTGGAAGAATAGCAATAGCTCTTTCTTGGTGGTAGCCCTGGTAGTGTCTTGCCTGGGTAATCTCGTGAGGGTCAGTGATTGGCTGCGCCTAGTCTCAGAGTAGGGACAGCCCGGCGGACTTGAGGAGGTTTGAAGGCGCCAACAATCGATATTGCCCCTTCTATGAAGAATACGGACGGTGGAGAACATAAGGAGGATTCAGTCACCAAGGGGTTGACGCCTATAGAGGTGAGTGGTGACCCTGCAACTGCAAGGAATCAAGTGGCCCCTGAGGGCGAAGGAGGTGCGCATATGAGATTCAAGGGGAAGGTGGCCATTGTAACCGGCAGCGCGAGGGGTATCGGCGAGAGCATAGCTTACTGCTTTGCCGAGGAAGGAGCCAATCTCCTGCTGGCATCCCGCAGCTACGACCTGCTACAGGAGGTAGCTAAGAAGGCCAGCGCTGCGGGTGCAAGAGCTGTCCCAGTGAAGACCGACATCAGCCGCCTGAGCGACGTGGAAGAAATGGCCAAAAAGGCCATCCAGGAATTTGGGCGGATAGACATCCTGGTCAATAACGCTGCCTACACAGAAATGAGCCTCAAGCCCTTCCATGAGACCAACCCACAGGATTGGGATGGAGAGATAAACACAACCTTGAAAGGCACGCTGAACTGCTGCTGGGCAGTCCTGCCTCAAATGATGAAGCAGCAGTACGGCAGGATTATCAACGTCACTACTGCTGGCGTCAAGACGGGCTCACAATACCTGTCGTTATACGGAGCCTGCAAGGCCGCCGTGGCCCAGTTCTCCAAGTCTCTTGCTACGGAGTTGGTGCCATACGGGATACTGGTCAACGCTGTGGCACCAGGCATGATCAGAACCGGCGCTCTGGATCGGGCCTTTGGGGAGGAATTACTGAAAGCCAATCTCGCCACTACAGGCGTTGGGCGGATAGGCCAGCCCGAGGAGGTGGCAAGGGTTGTCCTCTTTCTGGCTTCGGACGAAGCCAGCTACGTAACAGGACAGCACTGGTCTGTCTGTGGTGGGATGAGCCCCCAGTAGGCACGACGAGAATCGGGGTTGGGGCCTAATAGTCTGGCAGGGTCGAACTGTCCGAGAGTGACTCAAGCACTGCAACAGCTAAAGTGCCTATTAGCGAGTTGTGCCAATGCTGCTGACGGCTCACAATGTCGATTTCGGGCTAATAGGTGTCGGTGGTTCAAAATGAAAGGTGCATGGCGCGCCGCTACCTGACCACTCTATCGGATCATAAAAGGGCAGGTAACTGCTAAATCGGTGACGATCTAGAAAGGCAGCAGTCTGAGGACTGCTGTTGCTAAGGTTTCTCTTTCGTCTTTACGAAGCAGTCGTTGCAGTAGACGGGACGGTCGCCCGAAGGCTGGAAGGGCACCTTTGCTGGGGAGCCGCAGGAGTCACATACGATATCGTAGTACTCCCGCTCCGCCCTGGGGATGCGTCCGCTGCGTCTGGCAGTGCGACAGGAAGAGCAACGTCCGGGCTCATTGAGCAGTCCCCGTGATTGGTAGAACTCCTGCTCACCTGCGGTAAAGGTGAACTCAGCACCGCAGTCCCGGCAAGTCAAGGTCTTGTCTGCAAACACTATCCTCTGGCCTCCTGGTATACTTTTTCGCTATAGCCACCTGGATGCTGTTCGCAGCTAAGGACCCTGTAACAGCGCTACCTAGCGGAAACGGCATTGTACCCAGACCATAGCGTCGTGCGCAAGTATACTATCTCACCGCAGCAAGTGCAAGCCCTGGTATTTTTGGTCTCTACATGGTAATAGATGACATGCCAGTTCAGCTTCTACCCGGCCATATTGGCCCCTTGGCCGTCGTCTCACCTGTCATTTCAATCTCGGGGTTATGGCCGTGATGCACAAGGGCGCAGTGGTGTATTATACTTGTAATCTGCAGGACAGGGAGCCGATCAGGGTATAAAGAGGCCAGGCGAGGTAGAGCCGGATAAGGGAGACATGATGTATGGGCTGCGCCAGCGGATGAAACGCCAGGTGAACAGAGCCCTGGAAAGGGACCGCTCCAGCGAGCGGTACGTGGAAGCAGCATCAACATTTCTATGGCCATGGCGAGAGCCCTGGCTGGTAGCTCTGGTGAGTCTTGTGGCTCTTTTTGACTACGCCACTACTTATGCCGTCCTGGAGCTGAGTGGCAAGGCAGGTGTGTATGAGGTCGGATGGCTCGCTGGCTGGGCCCTGCGGAGGGGCGGGTTCGGGACGCTCTTCCTGGTGGACATGGTTGCTGTAATAGGTCTTGCGCTGGTAGCTGTGGTAACACGGCATCTCTGCTTGCGGTTTGGCTTTAAAGGGTTCGGGCGAGCCATGTTCGTCATCCTGCTGGTGCCTTATGCAGTGGTGGCCTTTGCTGCCGTTGTCAATAACCTGGTGTTGACATTTCTGTAGGTGGCACCTGTCGGCTGCAAGAAGGCACAGGGCGTTACCAGAGCGACGGGTCCTGCTAGCCAGTGATAGGCGGATCCAAGAGTAAAAAAGATGAGAGGAGGGCTCAAGGATGCACAAATCGACTGAAGAGTTCTGGAAGATGTTCGGTGGTGGCAAGGAAGACATGGGCAAGATGCTCGAGGGCTACATCTATAGTCGGTGGCTCAGCTTGTACGTTTACCATCTCCGCAAACTAGCGCTGCCTGATTCTGAAATTACTATCCGCTATCCAGAAGAAGGGGCAACTGCTGAGGTTGACGAGTTGGCCCAGGCAGTTGCAGAGAGGACCCTTCTCACCCTGTTGAGTCCTGAGACGAGCACGTATCACAGCAAAGTGGTCAAACTGGATGATGCCGAGGCTTTGGTGAGCGTTACGCGAGATATATCGCTGACCAACCTGGAGGCGGTCATACCCTATAAGCACGCCAGAGACATCATCCTGAAGAATCCCGATCACATTGTGGTGATAGACTGTCCTTGCAGAGCGACGAAGGAGAACCCGTGCCAACCCATAGATGTCTGTATAGCCGTAGGAGAGCCATTTGTCAGCTTCATGCTGGAGCACAAGACAAACAACCCCCGCAAGCTCACTCAGGAAGAAGCGGTGGAGATTCTGAAGGCCGAAGACGATAGGGGACATGTGCACACCGCCTGGTTCAAAGATGCCATGGGCGATAGGTTCTACGCTCTCTGCAATTGCTGCAAATGCTGTTGTGGAGGGATGAGGGCCTTTCTCATGGGTGTTCCCATGATCGCCCCCTCAGGCTATGTCTGCGAGATAAGCGAAGACTGTAATGGCTGTGGAGACTGTGCCGAGTTTTGCCAGTTTGGAGCCATTAGCTTGAATGAACAGGCAGAAGTTATCTATGAGAAATGTATGGGCTGTGGAGTGTGTGAGACAAAGTGCCCCGTAGGCGCAATCAGCTTAAAGAGGGACCCGGCGAAAGGCGAGCCTTTGGATATTAGAGCACTTATGGGAGAGGCGTGAGCTTGGGCTGAAAGCCTTGGTCGGCCTGTCTGGGGTGCTCCGCATAGGGCACAACCCGGTTCAGATTGCCACAATCAGCCAGCCGCTGGCCGGTGGTTTGGAACAGGGTCGATCACTATATTGTGTCCCCGCCTGGGAGCGCATCCAGTCTGGACTTCGTCACGCCTGACAGACTAGATGACCTTTACTCTATATTCTTTAATAAGGTTGTTTTCCTCTTTCACAATGACGCCGAGAGCCATAAATACCATGTCCTCATGGGTAATATCATACCTCATGGCGTTGCCATTTATGGCCACATTACTTACATTGAGTCCACCCTGGGCAAATAGCCCCTTGAAGAAGGGTTCTAAATTGTCTCGGCCTTTCAAACTGACCGCTTCCAGCCCCATTTTGGTAAAGCCATCATCATAGAACTCTCCATCTTCGGTGAAAAGCGAAGCAAGTTTACTGCCGTCCCCCATCTTTACATAATCGATATACCTCTCCAGTAAGTTCATGATTGGTGCCTCCTTGATTAGTCTGGGTTAGATGCAAAACAACTAAGACAACTCCCAAACACAGCCTCCTTACTGGGGGCCGCCGTCCGACGGGATGATAATGCCGGTGATGAAGGCTGAGGCGTCCGAGGCTAGAAAGATGGCCGGACCCAGGTGATCCTCAGGTTGCGCCGCCCGGCCCAGCGGGATATCTTTAGAATACTTCTCCACCAGCTCCGGCCCCAGGCCTCTGGTGGCGCGAGCAGTGAGGGTTAGACCCGGGGCAATGGCGTTAACACGAACGTTGTACGGAGCCCAGGCAATAGCCAGTGCCCGGGTTAACTGATTCACCCCAGCCTTAGCCGCACCGGCGGCTGCCTCATAGGCGACAGGTTTTGTGCCCGACATAGAGCTGATATTGATGATGCTGCCGCTCCTCTGCTCGACCATCACCCTGGCTACCGCCTGGTTGCATAAGAAGACGCTCTTGAGATTCCTGTCTTGCAGTTCGTCCCAAAAATCCTCGCTAATCTCCAGCGGAGGTCTCAACTGCCTATCGCCTGCTCCGCCGGCGACGTTAAGCAGGACATCTATCCGGCCAAACTCCTTTACAGTCTTCTGCACCATCTCCGACAACTGAGCGCGATCGGTTACATCCGTGGGCGCTACCAGGGCTTTGCCGCCCTTGGCGGTGATTTCCTGTGCGTTAGCTTCCAGCTCGCTGACAGTGCGAGCAGCCAGCACCACAGAGGCTCCAGCCTCGGCGAAGCCCAGGGCCAGCGCCTTGCCTATCCCCCGACTGCTCCCGGTGACGATAGTCACCTTGCCCTCAACTGAAAAATTGGGAACACTCATAGCTCCTCCTTCGACCCTCAGAATTGTGTGAAATGAGACTGTCGGTCTGTTTTCTGACTTGTTGCTTTGCCGATCGCCGCATGGCTGTCTCCCTACTCGGGGCCGCCGCCTACGGGGATAATCACCCCGCTGATGTGGGCTGAGGCTTCCGAGGCGAGGAGGAGGGCCACCCCGAGCATATCCTCAGGTTGGCCGGCTCGCCCCAGCGGGATGGCTTTGGCATATTTTTCGTATAGAGGTCCCAACCCTTCCTGCGTGCTGCGAGTAGCTGTGAGACCGGGTGAAATGGCGTTAACACGAACATTATAGCGCCCCCATTCCGCAGCTAGAACTCGGGTAAAATGGTTGACGCCAGCCTTGGCAGCGCAGTAGTGGGTTTGTCCTACCACAGGTCGTGTAGCCGACCCGGAGCTGAAATTGATGATACTGCCGCTTCTCTGCTCGACCATTACTCTGCCCGCCGCCCGGCAGCATAAATAGACACTCTTAAGGTTCAGGGCCAGGATAGCGTCCCAGGCCTCCTCGCTCATGTCGAGTAGAGGGATCATAGGTGTCCTGCCTGCTCCGCCAGCGCAATTGACTAGCACATCTATACGGCCAAACTCCTTTGCAGCCCTTTCCACCATTTCAGACACCTGGGTGCTATTGGTCACATCGGTGGGCACTGCTAAGGCTTTGCCGCCCTGGGCAGTGATTTCCTGGGTGGCAGCCTTCAGTTCAGCGACGCCGCGGGCCGCCAGCGCCACACAGGCTCCGGCCTCGGCGAAGCCCACGGCCAGCGTCCTGCCTATTCCCCGACTGCCCCCGGTGACAATAGCCACCTTGCCCTCAACTGAGGAATTGGGAATACTCATAACTCCTCCTTCAACCGTCGCCATCGTCCGGTATGGACCCCTTGGTCTGCGCCTTTCCTCTGGAGCTTCATGGCTATTCTGAGGCCTTCTCCTCGATTTGAGTTTTTGATTTCGGTCATTTGAATTTGTTTAGAGTTTGGGAACTGTAATTTAGAATTTGCCTGTATCCTTTACTATAGGATGGCAAGCTACCGGCGAAACCCGCAGGACGACATCACCTCTCCAGCTTGTACTCCCACTGGCAGCAGATATCACTGTAGTCCGTCCTGGGAGGCAACTTGAGCCCGGTCACCTTAATGTCTGGGTTGAAGTAGTGGGCTATGATAGCCATGACCTTCGGTTCCATCTCCTGGCATATCAGCTTCTCACGCCCCGTTCCCTCTTTTTCCAGGGAGAGCAGGGTGGGGCAGTGAGTGATGGTGAGCAGGCTATGGTTTGGGCTCTTAAGGTCTATGTCGTAGGTATAAATCCACATCCAGGGGCAGACCTGTAGATACTTCATTACCGTGGCTACATCGTTGCCCTGGACATTTAGGGCGCTGCTCATCGCCTTCAGCTCCCAGAGCTGGGCCTTTTCCCAGACCTTCACGTCGCAATCGAAGGCTTCATCATTGCCCCACTTGTCCATGACGGTGAGGTACCAGAAACCGTCTATCCTGAGCATGTATTCGTTGTACGTTTTGAGAAGCTTGAGCAGTGTCTCTTTGGTCAATTTGTCGTGGCTGAAGTTGGGATCAAACTTGCCGCTGTAGTCTGCTAGCTCTGCCACGCTGCCCTCCTTTGTCTTCTTTTGCCACATTCTAGCACGTCGAACTCAATTTGGATATGAGCTTCTTTGTTGAGTCACCACGGCGACCTCGACCTCTTTCAGACTGCCAGACCTAGAGGCTTCGAGCTAGCCCGACAGCCAGAACCACCAGGATGATGACGATTATCACCCATACGCTGATGGGCGTTCGCCGGATGGCC
>JAUWXW010000148.1 GCA_030616195.1 Chloroflexota bacterium
GCCTGGCTCACACAAGATGGCTATTTGTTCAGCTTCGAATCCTAAATGGTGAGCCAAAGAGGATGAAATCAAGAACTCTGGTCTTTTTGTTTTGCGTCCCCAACGTCCGGACGATTACACGTTATGGATTTCTGGGACGGAACGGGTTTCCCGCCGTAAGCATTAGGTACACTCCAAAATTGTCTTTTGGGTGCAACCATATTTCCCTTAGTCCCTTTATGGGCTCGTCCTCAGCAGTGAAATCACCGACAACGCGAATCCCCATCTTCTCTGCCTGAGCTCTGGCTTTATCGGCGTCGTGAGCTGTAAAAGCAAGGGCGTATAGACCTTCGCCTCTCCTGTCGATGAACTTGGCTATGTCACTATCCGGACGAGTTGGCTCTATCAGTTCCAAGCCTGTAGTACTCATCACGCTTCTGAACCCTACGTTTGGATCAGTGCCAATCTCTACAAATTCGGTACCCAGAAGTTCTGAAAAGAATGGCATGGCCTTTTCGATACTCCTTACAGCTACTGCCACGTGATCAATATTCCCTATGCTTTTCTTGTTTGTCATAATGCCCCCTTTCCTAATTTTACTGACTCCGTGTCTATGTCCGACCTCAAAGCCTGCTTTCTTTTGCCAGCTTCATACAGGATTTCCGCTTTCAGCTACTTTCGTGCACCTCTAGGGTTGATTTTACATCTTCCCCCGACTCCAGCCAATCGCTGCTATGCTTGCCAAAAAGGTAACTTGGAAGCAAGCTAAGCATTTTCCGTCTGGCTAGGGGTAAGCAGCTTTGACAGCGATGACGGGCTGTAGTATTATCCGCCTTACTACACTTTCCCAGCTTTGGCACAACCCTAGTTGAGGTGCTCTGTTTGAGGAGGTAGAGATGTCAGCAGGAATTGAGGCCTATGGGGCCTACATCCCCATATACCGGATGAACCTGGAGGTCCTGGCCCAGGTCTGGGGTGGCCGGGGAAGGCGGGGGGAGAAGGCAATAGCAAACTGGGACGAGGATAGTCTGACCATGGCCGTCGAGGCGGGAGTCGACTGCCTCAGGGGCATAGACCGGGAATCAGTGGATGGTCTATATCTTGCCAGCACCTCGCTTCCCTACCGGGAGAAGCAGGCGGCCAGCATCGTAGCCAAGGCCCTGGACCTCCGCCGTGACGTGGTGACGGCGGACATAGCGGACTCCCTGAGGGGAGGCACTCTGGCCCTGAGGGCTGCCCTGGATGCCGTGAATGCTGGCTCGGCCCGCAGGTTCCTGGTGATAGCCTCTGATTGCCGGGTGCCCCATGCTCACAGCCCGTTTGAGGAACAGTTCGGTGACGGCGCCGCTGCCCTTTTGGTAGGGTCCTCCAATATCATCGCCGAGGTCGACGCCAGCCATACTATCTCCAGCGAGTTCATGGATATCTGGAGGAGGGAGGAGGACAGGCACGTTCAGTCCTGGGAGGACCGATTCATCATTGAGCAGGGCTACCTGGCCCATATGTGTGAAGCAGCCGCCGGCCTGTTTGAAAAGAGTGGACTGGGCCCAGGTGAGTTTACCAAGGCTGCCTACTCAGCCTGGGACCAGAGAAGATATGGGGAGGCAGCGCGCCGCATGGGGTTCGACCCCGAAACTCAATTACAGGACAGCCTGCTTTCAAGTGTGGGACATACGGGCACTGCACAAGCGATGATGATACTGGTGGCGGCGATGGAGGACTGCCAGGGAGGCGACAGGATATTCTTCGCTAACTACGGAGATGGAGCCGATGCCTTTGCCCTCCGGGCCACAGACCACGTAGCCGCGGGCCCGGAGCAGCGCGGCATAAGGAAACATTTGGCCTCCAAGATGATGCTGCCTCACTATGGCAAGTACCTGCATTATCGCAATCTCATGGAGTGGCAACCGGTGCGAGATATCCCTCCCTATTCCTCGCTGCCGGTGACCTGGAGAGACCGCCAGTGGGTCTGGAGTCTGCGCGGGCTACAGTGCCGAAAATGTGGTACTATCCAGGTGCCTGTCAGGAGGGTATGTACCTGGTGTCAGGCTAAGGACGAGTTTGACGAGGTACGTTTGTCGGACAGGAAGGCTACACTCTTTAGCTACAGTACTGATACTCTGGGGACCTTTAACCCTGACCCGCCAAACGTTCTGGCGGTGGTCGATTTCGAGGGCGGTGGCAGGCTTTTGACCACCATGACGGACCGAGACCCGGATAAGATTCAACCGGACATGCCAGTGGAGCTGACCTTCAGGAAGATTTCGGAATATTTTCAGATAAAGAACTACTGGTGGAAGTGTCGTCCGGTGAGGGCTTAGGAGGCGAGCAATGGCAGAGAGTATAAAAGACAAGGTTGCCATCATAGGTACTAGCTGCACGAAGTTTGGGGAGCTGTGGGACAAGAGCTACGAGGACCTGGTGGTTGAAGCCTGCTATGATGCCTTTGAGGACGCCGGGGTGGGGCCTGAGGACATCCAGGCCGGCTGGGCAGGACTGGGAACCGCTCTAGCTCAAACGGGGGGTGCGGTGTCCATACCCCTGAAGCTGAACTACAAGCCTGTCACCCGGGTGGAAAACGCCTGCGGCACGGGCACGGAGGCCATGAGGAACGCTGCCTTTGCCGTAGCTGCCAAGGTCTACGACCTGGTACTGGTGATGGGAATGGAGAAGCTTAAAGATACGGGGGCGGGCTTTGGCGCTGCCTTTAACTTACCCGTGTATCATCCCGTGTATGAGGTCGGCTTTTCCGCTCCGGGCTTCTATGCTTTGGCTGCTACGCGGTACTTCCGCCGCTACGGGCTCAGCGCCGAGGAGGGAAAGAGGGCTCTGGCCAAGATCTCGGTGAAGAGCCATCACAACGGCGCTCGGAATCCCAGGGCTCACCTCCGCATGGAAATCACCGAGGAGATGGCAATGGGGGCTCCCATCATTGCCTGGCCCCTGGGGCTTTTCGACTGCTGCGGGGTGAGCGATGGCGCTGCTGCTGCCATCATCTGCCCTGCGGAGATGGCCAGGAACTTCCGCGATGACTATGTGCTGATCAAAGGGATGGGGGTGTCTGCCGGCCCAGGACAGGGAGGCATCCGGACGGATTACGACTACACCAGTTGGACGGAAACGGAATATGCTGCCGCAGAGGCCTATGCCCAGGCTGGGATCAAGGAGCCTCGCCGGGAGCTATCCATGCTGGAGGTGCACGACTGCTTCTCTATAGCTGAACTGATTGGCGTAGAGAGCCTGGGCGTCTGTGAGAAGGGAAGGGGCCCGGAGGATGTGGCGGCTGGGGCCTGGAACCAGGAGGGAGAGATCCCGGTCAACCTGAGCGGTGGTCTTAAGTCCTTCGGCCATCCCATAGGTGCCAGCGGCTGCCGCGAGGCCTTCGAGATCTGCAAGCAGCTACAGGGTAAGGCCGAAGACGGCTCACGACAGCTCAAGAATCCCAGGATGGGGCTGTGTCACAACCAGGGTGGGGTGCCCGGCAAGTTTTACTGTGCTCTGGCTATCTACGGACTGCCGGAATAGCGCCACCGTAACTGGAAGTCTTCGGGATAGGAGTTGGATACAACATGGCGAAAGAAACACGCTGGGGCTTTGAAACTACACCATGCGACGATGCGCTTCACCCGTCGGACGCCCCAGGGTGGTGGGAGTGGTGGTATTTTGACGCCGATTTCGATAATGGCTATACGATGGCCGGCACCTTCCACTTTGGTAGTCCGCGTCCCCCAGCCAATCCTGATGTCAGGTTTATCGAGATCGCGCTCTATGACCCTGCGGGCGACAAGAGAGTGGCGAGGAAACGCTATCCCAAGGAGCAGTGCAGTGCTTCCGAAGACACGTGCAAGGTGGTAATCGGCCCCAACGTCTTTGAGGGGGAGGCTCCTACGTTCCACCTTTTCTTCCAGGAAGGGGGGCAGGGCTGCGACATCACCTATGAGAGCCTGGTCGAAGGTTATATGCCCAAGGGGCCGACAAGTAGCGTTGGGAGCGCTGTGGTGAATTGGGTGATACCTACAGCCCGGGCCAAGGTAAGCGGGACGATAACCTGGGAAGGCAAGACCATGGAGGTCAAGGGAGTGGGCTATCACGACCATAACTGGTCGGATGCTCCCATGTCGGGAGCGGGCGATAGTGAGGATCTCTTGGCCTTGATGGGGCTTATCATCGGGGACTGGACCCTGGTCTGTTCGGGAGGGCGTGCCCGGCGAAAACATGGCTACGAGCCCTACGGGGTAATGTATGCCTACAAGAAGGACAAGGTTGTGGCTGTCTCAACAAAAGGCGGCGGTCTTGGCTCTGCCTACGCCACCAATGCAGTCGGCGTTGAGTATCCTCAGTCTTACAGGCTATGGTGGAATGACCCCGGGCTTGTTGAGGGAGAGATAAACTTCAACTTGAAGCAAGTGATTGACTTCATGGACCTGCACCGTCGCTTCAAGCCGTTCCAGCGATGGTTTGCTGAGACATATGTGGGACGGGCGGCGTACTTCCGATACCGTCTTGAGTATGATGCCGATTTGACGATCCTGGGGGAGAAGGTGACCGGCAAAGGGCTCACGTGGTGTGAGCATCACAAATTTGTCTAAAAAGGGGTAGCGGCCTATCAGAAAGGACAGCAATTGGAGTGCTGGGTGGAGGCCCGTTGATACTTCAGATACTTGCTGTTTAGGACCAAGAAAAGTCAAGGAGCAACTTAGATGGATGAAGAGCAAATCAGTGCCAAGATGGCCGAGCAGTTGGGGGTGGTGATGGACAGAGCCCGGGAGCTCTTTGTTGACCTGGTGGAGGAGCATGCCAGGGACGGGAAGATCAACGTTGGACCAATCAGCGAACCTGATAAACGGGCTATCGAGCGTTTATTCTCAGAGGTGGTCTACGGTCACATTATCGCCGAGGCAGCGGCATTCCTGTCATTCTTGGTCTACGCTGAACTTAAGGATGATAGCATCCTGAACCGGATTGTGCCTTCCTTTCTGGACCAGTGTGAAGGCAAGATGGAGGAAGTTCCAGACAGCG
>JAUWXW010000181.1 GCA_030616195.1 Chloroflexota bacterium
GTCCCATTATGGGAAGTGCAACCCGGCCTCCATTGACACGAGTGCGAAGAATTATAACAGTTTTGGTAACAACTTCCAACAAGTGATAGAGATACTATTGACAATCCTCGTTCTGTATGATATTGTATACCATGTTGGTCAAAATAGTCAGGAATTGGTGTGGATCATGAAGCTTTCCACTAAAGGACGATACGGGACCAGACTACTTCTGGATCTGGCGCTTCACCAAGGCGAGGCCCCGATTCCACTAAAGAACGTCACCCGAAGGCAGGAGATTTCGCTTCAGTATCTGGAACATCTGGTCGCTCCTCTCACAGCGGCGGGGTTGGTTAGGACATCGCGAGGGCCGGGTGGGGGCGTATGGCTGGTTAAGCCCCCCCCCCAGATAAAGCTTAGTGAGGTGATTGCGGTACTTGAAGGTTCAAGTGCTCCGGTAGAGTGTATTAACAATCCAGAGACATGTACCCGCTCCGAATTATGCGCCCCCAGGGATGTCTGGGATGAGCTAAATAGAGCCATGAATGAGGTTCTGGAGTCTACCACTCTGCAGGATCTGGCCGAGCGGCAAATAAGAAAAGAGCAGCCCGAAGAGGGGATGTACTACATATAAGTTTGCCACGTTGATAGGTTTAAAGGGTAATGCAGACCGCTCCCATCCATTTTAGGAGCGGATCTTGCTCTATTCGGGTGATGGCGGTGGTGATGGTAAAGAGCAAAAAATGGGATGAGTAAATCATTTTCACAGCAAGGTTGCGATGCCCAGCGGGGATGCTGAGGAATCCAACATAATCGAGCAACCGAACAAAGAGGAGGTAATCCGATAGTGGAGAAGCTTAGGTATAAGACCATAGAGATACCGAAGGTGACGAGGGGCATAGCCAAGGACTCTACTGAACTGATTGGAAACACGCCTCTGGTCAGATTGAACCGTGTAACTGAGGGGATAAAGGCAGACATCGTGGCAAAGCTTGAGTCTTTCAATCCATTAGGGAGTGTGAAGGACAGGATCGGAGCGTCAATGATTGTGGATGCCGAAGAGAGGGGGCTAATCGGCAAAGACACTGTCATTGTCGAGCCCACCAGTGGCAACACCGGTATCGCCCTTGCCTTTGTCTGCGCCGCCAGGGGATACAAGCTCATCCTTACTATGCCCGACACCATGTCTTTGGAGCGGAGGCAACTCCTGTCAGTTTTCGGAGCCGAGTTGATATTAACCCCCGGCGCCGAAGGGATGCCAGGAGCAGTGAGGAAAGCGGAACAACTGGTGGCGGAAAACCACAACTACCTTATGCCCCAGCAATTCAAGAACCCGTCAAATCCAGAGGTGCACCGGCTGACTACGGCTGAGGAGATCTGGAGGGATACCGACGGTAGGGCGGATATTCTCATCTCAGGGATAGGGACCGGAGGGACAATTACTGGCGTAGCTGAGGGCATCAAGCCGAGAAAGCCGGAATTTAAGGCCATTGCAGTTGAACCTGCCGATTCCCCCATCCTTTCCGGAGGCAAGCCTGGTCCTCACAAGATTCAGGGCATTGGTGCCGGATTCGTGCCCGACGTATTGCGATTAGACTTAGTCGATGAAATAATCAAGGTTACCAATGAGGATGCTGGTATAATGGCAAGAAGATTGGCCAAGGAGGAAGGTATACTGGCAGGTATATCTTCGGGGGCAGCGACTTGGGCAGCATTGGAGGTAGCTAAGAGGCAGGAAAACGATGGCAAGCTGATAGTGGTGGTTCTACCTGACACTGGCGAGCGCTACCTGTCTACCTGGCTCTTCCAGGAAGTTCAGCCGGCAGCGCCGGGAATATAAATAGGCAAGGGAGAAATTGTGATGGAGTTCAGTCAGGGAGGAGGAATATGAGATTTGAGACGCTAGCCATTCATGCGGGAGAAAGACCGGATCGGACATTTGGTGCTGTCTCGGTACCCATATACCAGACATCTACCTTTGTCTTTGAGGATGTAGGCAAGACGAGAGGCTATGATTACTCACGCACGTCAAATCCGACGAGAAAGGTCCTGGAGGATACCGTTGCTCAGCTTGAGGGAGGAAAGGCGGGATTTGCCTTTGCTACGGGTATGGCTGCCGAAGCCACCGTCATCCACCTGCTTAAGCCAGGCGACCACATAATCTCAGGGGATGACGTCTATGGGGGGACCTATAGGCTATTTCAGAATGTAATGCAGGACTTTGGGCTGGAGTTTACCTTTGTGAGAATGGACAATAGGGCGAGAATTGAAGACGCAATAAGACCCAATACCAAAATGCTGTGGCTGGAGACCCCGTCCAACCCACTACTGAATATTGTTGATGTCGAAATGGTCGTTGATATTGCTAGAAGGCATGACATATTGACAGTGGCAGACAATACCTTCGCTACCCCTTATTTCCTTAGACCTATTGAGTATGGGGTTGATTTAGTTGTCCACTCCACAACTAAGTACCTAAACGGACACTGCGATGTTGTTGGGGGTGCAGTGGTAACCACCACTGACAAGCTAACCGAGAGGATTCAATTTCTCCTCAACGCTATGGGAACCTGCGCCTCTCCCTTTGATTGCTGGCTGGTACTCCGGGGTATTGAGACTCTGGCGGTGCGGATGAAGCAACATGAGGAGAATGCCCTTGCTGTGGCGAACTATCTTAAGGAGCACCCTCTGGTAAAGAGAGTGTTCTATCCAGGGCTTGACTCCCATCCTGGATATGAAATCGCCAAAAGGCAAATGAAGGGATTTGGTGGGGTGGTGTCGTTTGAAACAAGAGGCGGTATTGAGAGCATCAATACCTTTCTGAGAAGGCTCAAGGTCTTTTCCCTGGCAGAATCGCTTGGGGGTGTTGCATCCCTTGCTGAACATCCAGCGACGATGAGCCATGCCTCGATGCCCAAGGATTATAGAGAAAAGGTGGGAATCACCGCCGAACTGGTCCGGCTATCGGTTGGTTTGGAGAATGTTGATGATTTGATCGATGACTTGCGCCAGGCGCTAGAGCCTGGCTAAAGGAGTGAGGGTATGTCATATGCCAGAGCGCTGCGCTGCCGCAAGTGTGGGCAGGAGTATCCACTCCAGCCCCTCAATCGGTGCGATTTCTGTCTTAGCGCGTTGGAGGTCAGCTATGACTATAAAGCCATGGCCAAAGGGCTGAGTCGAGAGGAGCTGGCTGCAGGGCCACGGAGCATGTGGCGCTACCGCGATATGTTGCCAGTGGAAGGCGAGGAGGTGGATATCGGCACGGGCTTTACCCCGCTTGTAAAGGCTGATAACCTGGGGCGTGAACTGGGACTAGACAGGCTGTACATTAAGAATGACTGCCTCAATCCAACGTACTCGTTCAAGGACAGGCCGGTTTCAGTTGCTGTCAGCAAGGCCCGGGAGTTCGGGTTTGATACGGTAGCCTGCGCGTCAACGGGCAACCTCGCTGCTAGCGTCGCCGCCCATGCCGCCAAGGCAAATATGCGAGCTTACGTTTTCGTTCCATCTGATGTAGAACCAGGTAAGCTCGTAGGTGCAGCAATCTATAATCCAGTTTTGATTAAGGTTGATGGAAGCTATGACGACGTCAATCGTCTCTGTACCGAGGTCGCCAAAAGATATAACTGGGGATTCATCAACATTAACCTCAGACCCTATTACGCCGAGGGGAGCAAGACTCTGGGCTACGAGGTTGCAGAGCAACTGGGATGGCGTGCCCCTGATTGTGTGGTAGCTCCTGCTGCTTCGGGACTGCTCTTTACCCGAATATGGAAGGGGCTGGATGAGCTTGCCATGCTGGGCTTGATCGAACCGGTCAATACACACATGTATATCGCCCAGGCCGCCGGCAGCTCGCCTATTGTCGATGCATTCAACGCGGGTAGCCTTCATATCCATCCAGTGACGCCGGACACCATTGTCAAGTCCATAGCGATTGGCAATCCTGCCGATGGTCACTATGCGTTAATGGTCGCCAGGCAGTCAGGGGGTGGGGCTTGCGCTGTCGACGATGAGGAAGCCATTGCCGGAGTGCAACTGCTGGCCCAAACCGAGGGCATTTTCGCTGAGGCAGCGGGCGGAGTAGTTGTAGGCGCATTGAGAAGGCTTGCAGCATCGGGAGTAATCAAGAGAAGTGAGCTTACAGTTGCCTCTATCACCGGGGCAGGGCCGAGGACGCAGGAGATTCTGGCAGACATCGTTCGACCATTAACTGTCCAGCCAACCATAGAGTCAGTGGAGGAATCGATTGGCGCGGCAGTTTGAAGTCTCTGAGACTTCATAAACGGCTTGTTATCCAGCCATAAACAGGGAGGATAGGATGGCCAAGAGACAGGTAATGTTTACCTTCCCGCAGGAGCTGATAAGAGAACCTGTCATCCACAGCTTAGGTCACCAGTTTAAGA
>JAUWXW010000026.1 GCA_030616195.1 Chloroflexota bacterium
TTATGACTCTGGGGACTCGGTCATCTCATAGTATGAGTAGCAGCCGTCAGCCCCAGTCACCAGGAACTGGTCTCCCGTCAGCTTTATGTTGGGGTTGGCTGCCTTCGCCGCCCCCTCTTCAATAGCTCTCGACACGATGGGACACGCCTTCCAGCTTTCGCGGCTGATGACATCGGCCACATTGCAGTCACGCACCTTGTACAGATATTTGTTCTCGCCCACCTTCTCTATCAGCGGGCGTTCCTTCATGGTAAAGAGCACCTCGTCCCCGGCCTCCAATACCTTGTAAAGGGTGTCTTCGAGGCTGGCTTCTCCCGGAGTCAATCCAGCTTTCTTCACCGGCACCTGCCACCAGTCCCAGTCCCTTATGCCTTCGTAGATCGTCTGCAACCCTTCCTCGCCGTACTTCTCGTCGATAACCCTTACCATCCTGGCGATGATCCGCCACATGAGTCTTTGAGTTATGTTCAGCTTTTCGGCGACTTCGGGCCTCTGGCCTTGGCTCATTTTGAAACCCCCTGCTTCGAATTTGCTCAGGTAGCTATGCTCTTACCGGTGTAGCCTTCCAGAAGTATCCGAGAATCCCGTGTGGTTCATCCGTGTATCTTCTGCGGAAGGTCATCTCCACTGGCATGTCCACTGCCAGGGACTCAGGTTCGGTATCAGTAACGTCCATGATATATCTGCCACCGCCGTCCCAATCTATCAGACCATACATCTCCGGAGGGCTCACACTGAAAGCTAGGCTGTCGCCGGTGTAGCTGAACAATTTGCCCTTCTTATCAGCGAAGCGGTAGTCTTCCATCTGATCGATAGCGCCGCAGTCCGGCTTCACGCACACCCTCTGGACAGGATACTGCGGTGTTCCACACACCTTGCACTTCGATCCGTATAGAGCGTATAGCTGCTTGCGATCTCTCCACATCAGCGTCATCTGAGTGGGCCCGGTCTCTCCGCGAAGCCCCCTCTCCGTCTGGAGCACATTGCGGAAGCTCAAGTATTTCTCATAGCTGGTCAACTCTGCCTTCGAGGCCAAGTACTTGGCCATGCCTCTTCTGTCCCTGGCTTTCTCAATCTCATCGGTCACCACCAAGAACAGGGCATCGCTGCCATATCCGTAGCTGGCGACGAGGATCTTATCCCCCGGCTTGGCTTCTTCCAGGGCAGCCACCAGCATCATCAAAGGATGAGCTGTGCCCGAATCACCGACGGTGCTGAGAATCTCCTGCTGGATTTGACTGGGCTCGAGCTTCAGGCTCTTGCCGATGGCCGTATACTCTCTGGGATAGAGGCAGGGATAGATTACCTTGGCAAAGTCACCGGCACTGAGTCCGTACTTCTCGAGCAGGCCTGAAATCGCCTCCGCTATGAACTTAGTGTAACCCTCGTCGCGAATCCATCGCTCCTCGGAGGCATGCACGAATTTCTCATCCTCCGCCCTCCAGCGGTCCGTGAAATCATAGGAAACAGAGTAGGTGCCTTCCAGGCTGGCAATTACGCCGCTCTCTCCCAATACAAAGGCGGCAGCACCGTCTCCGTAGTTCGCCTCCTCAGAGCTGCCCGGTTTGCCGACGCGGCAGTCAGCAGCGCAGACAAGCAGACTCTTGGCCGACCCGGCCTCGACTGCATCGCCGCCCGCCAGAAGGGCAGCCGTTCCTGCCTTGGTCGAGTTGGTAAAGTCAGCGGTCCTTATACCAGGATTGAGGTCGAGGGCAGCGGCAACTATGCCCGCATCCTGTCTCTCCTTGTATGGAGGGGTAACTGTGGCCAGGTACAATCCCTCCAGCGTATCTCGGCTCACGCCGTCCAGGCAGTCCGTGCCAGCAGCCACCGCCATGGTGACGCTGTCCTCATCATAGTTGGCCACCGCTTTCTCTCCAGGAACAGCCGCGGCATTGAACCAACCTATGGCGGCTGTAATCGTTTTGCGGCTCATACGGAATCGAGGTACGTAAGCCCCGAAAGAGGTGATCCCTATCATATTACACGCCTCTTCAAAGATTGCATGGCTTATTCACGTTGGGTGGATCCTTGCAGTTAGGGAGAAGTCAATCTACAACAATCACCAGTGGTGAGACATGCCCAGGATATTATCAGATTTTGATCGTGCTTTTGTCAAATGACCCCTTCGTCTTTCATCCCGACGATATCACCCCAGTCGTACCCCAATTCCAACAGCACCTCTTCCGTATGCTCGCCTAGCTCTGGCGCCTTCGCCCTGGGACCGGCTTCCATCTTGCTCAGGCTGAAGGGCAGGCCGGGCACCTTGACATCGCCCAGTACCGGATGATGGAAATCAGTGACATAGTCATTGGCCAGCACCTGAGGATCGACGGCAGCCTCAGAAACCTGATTGACGATGTCCCAGGCAAACAGGGCCTTTTCTTTGAAGACCTTCACCCATTCATCCCTGGGCTTGGTGGCGAACACCACGTCGAGAGTCGCGATGAATTGCTCCTTGTTGTCCCTCCTCATCTGTGGGGTGGCAAACAACTCCGCCACCTCCTTTTCTGGAAGACGAAGGGTCTGACGCACGTTGTCCCAGAAACGATCATACTGCATGTCGGACAGCTCTATCCAGTTGCCGTCAGCGCACTGGTAGCAATTGGTAAAAGCATTCCCTGACCTCTTCCTGGAATGCCTGGGTTGCTGCCGACCCCGCCAGAGAGAGGTCTGAATGTTCAACGCCTGCAAATGTATTGCCGACCCCAGCATGGAGGTCTGTATCTCCTGACCAATCCCGGTCCTCTCCTTGGCCACAAGGCCCACCAGAATGGCGTAGGCTGTCATTGTGGCCGCCGCCTGGTCAACCACAGCCCCGACTATCTCGTAGGGCTCGGCGCTGTCTCGATCGCCGCAGGCCATCATCAATCCTGATCGGGCCTGAATCAGAACGTCAAAGGCCCGCTTGTCGACCTCCTCTCCCTTTGGACCGTAGCCAGAGGCAACCACGTACACAAGGCCAGGATTGATCTTGCTGAGGCTTTCATAGTCCACGCCCACCCTCTGGCGCAGTTCTTCACGATAGTTGGTGTAGAAGACGTCCGATGTCCCGGTCAGGCGACGGAAAACCTCCAGCCCCTTCTCCGTTCTCAGGTTTAGGGTGATACCCCTCTTGTTGCGGTTAAATGTCTCAAAAACCAGGTTCAGGCCACCAGGCAACATCATCTGGCGGTCCCAGAGCCTCTCAGAACCCCGGGAAGGGTCACCCTTTCCCGGCTCCTCTATCTTTATCACCTCGGCTCCAAGATCGCCGAGCATATAGCCGGCGCCCGCTCCATTGATAAAGGACGCCCACTCCAGCAACCTGATCCCGTCAAGTGGTCCGCTCATATGCTAGCCTCCGGTTGCAAAACTGCCTGCGCTATCCCAGTCCTATTTCTTGTCGTAGTACTTTGGCGGGTTCTTCTTGTACCGGTCCTGCATGCCGTGCAGCGAATCTCGCAACCCCTGATCACGGCGTTCCCTGAAGAAGTTGTACTCATCGGGCTCCCAGCGCAGGTTGGTGAACAGCGTGTGAGACATATAGGCAGCACTGACGCTGCAGGTATGCATCCCCATTATGTTCATCCACAACTCCAGGCTGGCCTTGCCAATGGCTATTCCATCCCTCGGCAATATAGCTAGATCCTCGGCCAGCTCTCTGACCTCTTGCTCGATCCTGTCGGCCGGCACGGCCTTGGTTACCAGGTGCATATCCTCGGCTTCTTTTCCACTGAACCTGCGGCCGGTGAAGATGAGGTCCCTGGCCCTCTTTAGCCCCACCGTCAGAATCAAAGACATGACAAACGGATTGGCACTTCCCACAGTGCCGATCCTCTCCTCGATAAAGCCCAGTTCAGCATCTTCGGTAACGATGGCGAAGTCACAGAAGTTTAGGATCATTGTGCCCGCGCCCAGGCAGTAGCCGTGACCCTGGCCGATGGTGAGCTTGGGACAGTAGAGAATCCGGCACCAGTCCTGCATGAATTTCTTATCGTACTTCAGCTTTATCCGCTGGCTCGGGCGGCGCTCACCCGACTGGCCTGTTCCGAAACCATAGACGAAACCGGCCTGCGACAGGTCCTCACCGGCGCAGAACGAACTGCCAGCTCCCTTGATTATGATCGCTTTGACTGCGTCGTCATCCTCGGCCTCAGTCATGGCGTCCAGCATATCGGTGAAAACACCTTCTTCCGTCCCCATCATATTGAGAACATTCAGCTTTTCCGGCCTGTTCAGCGTAATCGTAGCAATCCCGTCCTTTGCCTCATACAGAACATATTTGTAGTCTCCCAACACAGCCTCCTTTTGCTCTCATCTCTTAGATTCGACAGCAGTAAGCACCCTTACTTCGACGGAGAGGGGGTTTCCGTAACCGGCCCGGGCAGTGTAGCCAATCGCACACCCAAGAAGCAACAGACCTGGTTCCTCCCACTCCGTGGCACTGCCGGATTACGATAGCCAGATACGACTGCATATATAATATGAAATAGCTCTCGGGGCTGTCAACTCTCCGAACCGGCCAAGGTGAGACTGTACGGAAACAGCTTCCTTTGCTTTCCTCAGGCCGATCAGCCGGGGTAACCTCTGTGATCTGCCTCCGCCAGAAATGAGCCCATAGGTGGTATGCTGGTCCCTATCCTGCGGCTGGGTGAGTCATGCTCGCACCACTTGAAGATTCCGCGAATTTGTAGCTACCGACGCCAAACTGGGCTGGGTTTCGCCCAGGGTTGACCGCGCCCCAAACCGTCTGCAACAATTAGCCTATGCAACACCTGGAGTTCTTGTTTTCCCCCGAATCTATCGCCGTTGTCGGCGTTTCCTCTAACCCAGAGTCCCATACAAACCAGAACTTCCTGCGACGGCTATTGGCCTTTGGCTACCGCGGCAGGCTGTGATTAAGGAGGGCAAAAATGAGCCAGGATAATGATGTGGAAACCAGGCTTCAGAAGCTGGAGGCGATACAGGAGATTATGAACCTGGAGTCCCAGTATGCTTTCGCCGCCGACACCCGCCAGGTAGACCTCTATGTCGATCTGTTCACTGAGGAGGGGGTGATCGACCTACGCCCCTATGGAGAGCGGATTGTAGGTCGGGAGGCCATCAGGAGGTTTCGTGAGGCATCGCCCGAGAAGGTCGCCTTCTCGGTGCACTACCTCCACAACCCCCATATCGTGGTCGACGGTGATAGGGCCCGGGGCAGGTTCTACTGGCTGGCGGCGCTAAACTGGGTGGCCACCAACGAGGCGGTCTGGAGCTCAGGGTACTATGAGGACAAGTTCGCCAAAACTGGTGAAGGGTGGAAAATCAAGGAGAAGGTCATGACCTGGTTCTTCCGCACCCCCTACGACAAAGGTTGGGTCAAGGAGAAGACCATGGGAGGCGAGAAGCCGTAAATACTAAACTCTAAACAAGTTCAAATGACCGAAGCCCAAAACTCAAAACCGTTTCGCCCTTTGGATTTTGCTATTGCTTAGGATTTATTCCTTAAATAGTGCCCTGGGTCAGGTCGGGGATCTGACACCCACATTGAACATGAAGGAGTAGGAAAGAAAGAGCCGAATGCTTAGCCCCTATAGAGCTTTGGACCTGACTGACGAGAAGGGATTCCTGTGCGGCAAGACGCTGGCCGACCTCGGCGCTGACGTCATAAAGGTCGAGCCGCCCACGGGCGACCCTACTAGGAAAACCGGCCCTTTCTATCACGACATCCCCGACCCGGAGAAGAGCCTGTACTGGTTTGCCTACAACACCAGCAAGCGAGGCATAACCCTCGATATAGAGAGCACCGATGGAAAAGAGATCTTCAAACGGTTGGTGGAGAGAGCCGACTTCGTCATGGAGTCCTTCGCCCCTGGATACCTGGACAGCCTTGGTCTGGGTTACACTACGCTCAGCGAAATAAACCCCCGGATTATTCTCACCTCCATAACCCCCTTCGGGCAGAGCGGCCCGTACCGCGACTACAAGACCTCAGACCTAGTAAGCATGTCGCTGGGCGGCTACGTGTATTTGACGGGCGAGCCCGACCGGCCCCCCGTTCGAATAGGCTTTCCCCAGGCCTATCTCCATGGGGGAATGGCGGCCGCATCGGGGACGATGATCGCCCACTATCACCGCGAGCTGACCGGCAAGGGACAGTGGGTTGATGTGTCCATTCTGGAAGCCTGTGCCTGGATACCGCCCGATTCCTACAATTTCTGGGAGATAAGCCATCTGCTGGAGGAGCGGCACGGAACTGTCCGGTTGAGACCTGAAACCGGGGTCCAACTGAGGCGGGTCTGGCGATGCAAAGACGGCTACGTCAACTTCGAGCTCTACGGAGGCGCCCTGGCCAGAGCCTTCACAATTCCCCTGGTAGCCTGGATGGAGGAGGAGGGGATGGCTCCGGATTTTCTCCGCGACATAGACTGGACACAGTTTGATTATTCCGCTACGACCAGGGATGAGGTAGATCGCATCAGTGAGGCTGTGGCGCGTTTCTTCCTGACCCATACCAAGGCAGAACTCTGGGAAGCAGGAGTAAAGCGGCGCTGTGTTGTCTACCCTGTAGCTTCCCCCAGCGAGGTGGCGGAAAGTGAACAACTTGCCGTCAGAGACTACTGGGTGAAATTGGAGCACCCCGAGCTCGGCGACACCATCACCTATCCCGGTCACTGCATCAGGGCATCGGAAGCTCCGCCCGTACAAATGCGTAGGGCCCCTCTCATCGGCGAGCACAACTGGGAGGTCTATACTGAGCTGGGCTTGTCCAAAAAGGAGATCGTGCTTCTGAAAGAGACAGGAGCGATATAGGTGGGAAAAGCGTGAACGCATTGCAAGGGATCAAGGTTGCTGATTTCTCCTGGATCATAGCTGGTCCGTTGACTGGGAAGTTCTTGGCCGACTTCGGGGCTGAGGTAACTCGAATAGAGTCCTCAACCAGCCCTGACGTTCTGAGGAGCGTATGGCCAATGAAGGACGGCATAGCCGGCATAGATCGCTCCCCCACGTTTGCCCGCTACAACGCCGGCAAGTATGGGGTAAGCCTCAACCTGAGACATCCCAAAGGGGTGGAAGTGGCCAAGCGCATTGTCGCCTGGGCCGACATCGTTCTGGAGAACTTCACGCCGGGAGCCATGGAAAGACTCGGCCTGGGCTATGAAGACCTTCGGAAGATGAAGTCTGACATTATAATGCTCAGCCTGCCAATGCTGGGGCGCACTGGCCCCCTGGCCACCCATCCGGGGTTGGGTGTCCAGTTGTCAGACTTAATTGGATTCGGCAACGTCACTGGTTGGCCGGATCGGGAGCCAAACACGCCGCCTGGAGCCTATACCGACTTTATCAGTCCCCATTATGCCATCTCCGTCCTCATGGCCGCCCTCGACTACAGGCGCCGCACCGGCAAAGGCCAGTATATAGAACTGTCCCAATACGAGGCAGGCCTTAACTTCATGGCGCCGATTATTATGGACTGGACGGTGAACGGTCGGGAGCCTATCCGAAAGGGCAACCGCTGCGACCATGCCGTCCCTCACGGCGTCTACCGCTGCCAAGGCGAGGAAAGATGGTGTGCCATAGCCGTCTTTACCGACGAGGAGTGGGAAAGCCTCTGCCAGCTTATGGACGACCCGGCGTTGGCCAAGGACCCAATGTACGCCACACTTATGGGGCGTATTGAACACGCTGAGGAAATCGACCGATTGGTGGAAGAGTGGACGATGAGACACTGGGCTGAAGAAGTGATGTCGAAGCTCCAGGAGGCTGGTGTGCCTGCGGGGGTGGTGGCGAATGGTAGGGACCTGTACGAGAACCGTCAATTGGCTGCCCGGGGCTTCTACAAGGAACTCAACCATGCTGAGATAGGCCCTCACCACTACCCCGGGCCTCCCTTCAAGTTGTCGAAGACCCCTGGCGAGCCCCACTCGCCCGCTCCCTGCTTGGGCCAGCACAACGAGTATGTCTATCGGCAGGTTCTAGGCATGAGCGACGGGGAGTTCGTGCAACTGCTGAATGAGGGGGTTTTCGACTAGGCCACCGTAGCTCCTGCGAGGTCCCCGAGCCCAAGGCGTGGGAGGCTCTCAAATTTGACAAATCACAACCTCGAATGCTATCGTCATGTCGTCGTATCCCACTATCGTAGTGCGAAGCTAACCTGACTTTGGATTACCCCGCCAGTACCACTATAATTGCTAACGGCGCACTGGCTATTCCAATTGCCACCTCTGATGACTAGAACTAGGAGGAACCATGGACCTGCGCTTCACTGAAGAAGAGGAAAGGTTCAGGCAAGAAGTACGTGAATTCATAAAACAGGAACTTCCACCAGACTGGAAGGGGACAGGCCTGCTTTCAGAGGCCGAAGGCGAGGAGGAGTGGCAGTTTTCCCGCGAAATGATGCGCAAGGTAGGAGCCAAGGGGTGGCATTCGCTGGCCTGGCCGAAGGATCTCGGCGGGCAGGACTCCCCGGCCAAGCAGTTCATCTTCAGCGAGGAGATGTATTACAACGAATTGCCGGGAGTCGATCTGGTTGGCGCCCTCATGTGCGCCCCGGCCATTATCCAGCACGGAACCGAGGAACAGAAGAAAGAGCACCTGCCCAAGATCGCCCGCGGCGACATCGTCTGGTGCCAGGGATACAGCGAGCCGGGGGCCGGCTCGGACTTGGCTTCCCTCTCCACACGGGCCGTGGAGAAGGACGACTGCTTCATTCTCGACGGGCAGAAGGTGTGGAGCACGAATGCCGACCGCGCTGATTGGGGCTACGTGCTGGCTAGGACCGATCCCAACGTCCCCAAGCACAAGGGGATAAGCTTCTTCCTGATGGACATGAAATCACCGGGTGTCACGGCGCGCCTCTTGCCTAACATAGTCGGCACCTATTGCGAGATATTCCTCGATAGTGTACGCATCCCTAAGGAGAACGTCATAGGAGGGGTGAATAACGGCTGGAAGGTGGCCAATACTGTCCTGGGCTTTGAAAGATCAGGGGTACATCGAATCGCGGCAACATGGCGAAATCTGGACCGGATAACAGAGTTCGCCATGCGGACAAAGCGAAACGGAGCCCCTTTGTTCCAGGACCCCCAGATTCGCAACAAGTTGGCCCATCTGCATGTCGAGGCCCAGGCGGTGAGACTACTTACCTACCGAATCGTCTGGCTGCACAGCACGGCTAAGGAAAGAGACATAAGCTACGAGGTTTCGATGGGCCGACTATCCGGCAGTCTATTCCAGCAGCATGTGGCCGCGGCGGCAATGGATATACTGGGGCCCTATGGGCAGCTTGACCCCAGCTCCAAGTACGCTCCGTTGGAGGACTTCCGCCGAGAATACCTTTGGTCTTTGGCGGCCACTGTGGGGGCGGGCACTTCGGAGATCCAGAGGAATATCATTGCCACCAGGGGACTGGGGCTGCCCAGAGGCTAGCACCTTTTCCGCCTCTCCCTGGAAGGGAGAGCCCTCATAAGGTCTCCTACGGCGACCCTGGAGAGCGACTCTGGTGACCGTGGCCAGGTTAGGTGAGGCTGAATCGCTCCCTCAAGCCAGGTACAAATGGTTGGGACCGGCAGTTTCACCGTCGCCCCCGCATGCCCTAGGTGAGTAGGTATCCGCCGTCCACCGCCAGCAGACTGCCGGTCATGTAGTCGGCCGCGGCGCTGACCAGGAAGAGCACCACCTTGGCGATGTCGTCAGGCCTGCCTGGTTTGCCCAACGGCAATCGTCCCTCAAAGTTCTTAGCCAGTTCTGCCGGGTCCAGACCTTTCTCCATGTGGGCTATCATCGTCGCCTTAGTGCCCGGTGTCCTGATACTAACCGGTGCTACAGAATTGACTAAAATCTTGTGCGGGGCCAACTCCAGGGCCAGGGCCTTGGTGAGCATGATCACCCCATCCTTCGAGGCATTGTAGTGCGCAGTTTGGCCATTGGGGTGCCGACCTGTCCCCAATTATTGTACCACCTTGTGAGTTAGAATTGCCGGCATATAGAATGATGTATGGCCTCAGGTGTAAATCGTCGGCAAGAGTGGGACACAGGCTGTGATAACGCTCCAGTACAGATTCGCGTTCCAAAACCTAGTCCTTTCCGAGCGGGCGTGATAGACGGGTTGGTCGTAGCGGGCGAACCGAATGGGGGTTTTGGAGCAGGAGGGCGATAGGCTGGTTACCGTCTGTTGGACCGAGGTCTAACCCAGAATACAGCCCAGGAGGCCTTCAGATACATCTTTCGGGGGTCCAAAGGTGTTTGCCAGCGTGTCCACGCCTGGACTATCTTGTGATGGACAGCCGAATTTATGATAAGATATCAGCCAAAACCGAAGTAACAGAAAGGAGACCTAAGATGCCAGAGCTAAATGATCTAAGTGGCCCCTTTAATCCCAATCTGACATTTGACGACTTCTCCAAGGATTTCCTCCTGAAGCTGATACGCGCATGGCAATTCGCCTGGGTTCGCTTACAGCAAACGGTGTTTGATGCGGTCAGGGAGAGATTTGGCCTTGAAGCAGCTACCGAGTGTACTCTGGAAGCCTTGTCAAGGATGAGTGAGCGGGTAAATCCGAGGTACGCCAAGCTAGCCAATATCCAGTTGAATACGGTTGTCGATTCCCTGAAATGTCTCCAGTTGCCCTTGGACAACATTATAGGAGGACTGTACCCCGCTGAATTTAATATCAAAAGCCCTAATCATGTCGTAATGACCATAACTCATTGCCGCTCACTGCTAGCTTGTGAGAGGGAGGCACCGGAACTAATAGAAACACAGTGCCATGTAATGGAGAAGCCGATGATTGAAAAGTATCTTGTTAATCCCAAGATAAGGGTAACGCCTCTAAAGCTGCCTCCTCGAAAGAGCCCCGACGAAATAGCCTGCCAGTGGGAGTTCAAGCTGGAGGACTAGTCCTTAACCAAAGGCCACTGCGATGTTCTGCCCCGCCAGCGTGGCAGGTCCGCTATAGTCCCGCGTCAATCCCCTTCGGGATCAGTGTCTAGAGATGGTGGCTAGTGTAGTGTAATCGTAATAACTATACAGTTTGTCATTCCGTGCTTGACACGGAATCCATCCCCTAGACCTTTTGGATTCCTGCTTTCGCAGGAATGACATGGCGTGCTCTATTGTCAAGTCATTTAAGGGACACTACACT
>JAUWXW010000206.1 GCA_030616195.1 Chloroflexota bacterium
TTATGACCTCCCGTCTGATACCGGTGTTTGAATCGATTGGGGATTCGGGCTCTCTAAGCAGATGTCACAGCACCGTCGATGAACTGGAAGCCATAGCCGCATCAGTGCAGGGCTCCAGAACCCTTGCTGACATTATCAACATAGTTGAACAGAGCCGCAAGCTGGCCAACTTGGCCACGGATACGGTTAGTGAGCTTAGACACGGGACTGCCAAAATTGAGGTGGACAATGACCGGAGATGCCCACCGAAATACAACTGGGGGAAGAATAACCACGCCTCCAGCGAGGTGCAACAGCTTTTGGACTCGATCGCATCTATACTCCCCGAACCCACCATAGGCAGCCGATTCAGCGTCATTGAGAAGGCAGTGCAAGCAGTAGAGCAGCAGGCAAAAGTAATCAAACAATACAGTCAGGCGAGCGAGTTACTCATAAACTACCCTAACATAGAGTATATTCTGCAGGAGAGGCTGAGAACAAACATGGTAGTGGGCAGCTCGGAGCTTCCAGTAAATCCTAAGCATGCTCTGGAATATCTAAAGATGTATGCAGCTAAGAATCACGACGAGGTCACATTTGACCCCAAATCAGGAACCCTCAAGGGTAAGAAAACAAGCAGAGACGAGACATCGCAGTGAGCACTGATCACGAAGAGACGATGGCTGACCTTGAAGAGGAGAAACTGCTTGCCCAGCTTAAGGGTGTGAGGGTGGAAAACGTAGGCAGGGGCAAGCTCTCACTCACCAACAAGCGGATCCAGTTTGAGAACAAGGGCGGCCTTTTCTCCCCATCCCATCTGGAGTTCTCCGTGGACCTTTGGAGGGTCGCCTCAGCCAAATTTAAGGACTCACCCGAGAGCCTTGTCCTGGAATGGCTAGATGACAATAGCGAACTCGTAGTCAGTCGGCTAAGTCTACCCGGAGGCGATGCCGCCACCAACCTATGCCAATCTCTACGCAACATACTCACGTTAATGAGCCGTGAAGCCGAACTCCAAGAGCGAAGGGCTTCCTATCAGGCTTTCCTCTGGAAAATCGCCTACCATGTATGGGTCATGGTGGGGTTGCTGGTGCAAATCGTTCGGGAACTGACTCGTGAAGATTGGGATGCTGTGGATGCCTCTCTCTCTGAAGCAAGAGAAACGGCCAATGCTCTCTCCGTGGAGGGCGCAATGGATATCGCCGAGCCGGTTCAGACGCTTACTGAGACAGTTACCTCTCGTGACGCGCCTCTGGTATTGCGCAAGGTGACAGCTACCCTGGAGGCCATAGGTACCTCATTGCACAAAGAGCTCCCCCCTGCGGGGGAGTGGGAGGATTTGTCTCTAGAGGACTTGCCTGGGCTGAATTGGCGAGATATCCGATATATTTTCCTCTTCGCTGGCAGCTACAAGCTGCTATCTTTGTGGCAACAGTTGGGCGAGAACAAAAAGGTCGAGGACTCTCTACCTCGATTGGCTAGGTTCTCATCCGTCCTGGCGGACAGAATCCCTACGGAGTCAGAGCTTGGGAGATCATCCAGAGAAGGGGAAGCTCTCAGCATTACCAGCTCTATAGAGGTAGCGGCAAGGGACCTTGAAAACTCGCTGAAAATGAACGCAGGGACAGCCTAAATGGTTACCCAAGGCTCTGAAAACAGGGTCATTAGTTGCTCAAACAACCACCAGAATCCCGAAGGCTCAGCGTGGTGCGCTATCTGTGGTCTACCCATTATAAATTTCGATGGGGAGCTTGAGCTTCTCCTCAGGACACTGGCTGAGGGGGAGCGGCATATTAGATTTGCCAAGGAAAACGTGTTCCTGGGAATCGGAGATCAGGGCTGCAAACTCGTCCATGGCTTCTACCAATCCTGGGGTAAGAGTCTGAAAAGCTCGGAGTTCCTCATGATCGAGTCGTCTGGTGAGGGTCAGCAGTTTACTGACCCCCGGAACCAGCTGCCCTCAAGCCAGGAATACACATCCCCCTCGCTATCGCTGCACCTCCTTCCCATGTCAGTGAGCAGGCAGGTGGGTTACTATGGCCTGGGCGAACGCTTAGCCAGCAATGACCCGACTCTAGACGACCGCTTGCTCCGGTCCGGCATCAGAGCGTCGACGAAAAAACAGACCATTTTCCTGCTTTCAGCGTTAGGTGGGGGCACCGGCAGTGGTGCCAGTCCCTATACACTCCAGCGGGCCAATGCTCTTAACCCTCACTGCAGGAGCTTGGTCATTGCCATGATGCCCGCTGCCGATGAGCCTGATAGCGCACACTTTAACGCATTCTGCTCACTGTCTCGCTTCATTAAGGCCGATCAAGGGCCGCTTGCGGACATGATCCTCATCGTGGATCATGATCGGCTAATGAAGGTTAGGGGCGTGGGTAGCATGGCGGAGGAAATAGCCAGGGAATCCGTTCTATCCTATATGGTGGGAATGCTGGTAGGTGCCATCGCCGACAGAAACTCCAGCCAGGTTGACCCTGGCTACCTGGCCAGGATGAGCCGCTCAATGGGCATACATGCGTTTGTCCCCTGTATGGCAGTAGGTCGCAGTCTGGAGATCTTCGGAGGGCTAGCCAACATTCTGGAGAGCGCATTGTCGAGCCCGCTGGCTCAAGTGGACAAAGAGTCCATCATGCTGTCCTACTTATTAGTGCAAGTGCCCGAAAGACTGGCTGCATCCCTGCAAGCGGAGACAATAAACGCTGAACTCAACAGGTGGAATAAAGACAACTTTCCTCGCCTCAAGGGAAGCGTTCTCCAGCTTTCGTACTCCAGTAGTACAGCAGATCGCATTGACCTCTGTCTCCTGCTTGGCGGCACTAGGTTGGCTATCACAGCCAAGAGGACAAAGGAGGGATTCGAACGGTTCAAAGCGATCGCCCAAGGTAAGGCCTGGGAACAGGAATTCGGAGTGCCCTTCGAAAGCGTGCCTGAAGCGCAGGAGGCTGTCAATTGGTATGATAACATGCTCGACGGCATGGCAAGTTAAGGTCATGTGTTCCTCTGCCGTCATTAGTCCCATCTCACATACCTCAACCACTATAGCCCCAAGGTCATCGGCTCGCTTGTCTGCAAAGAAGCCTGGCCTCTTTCTGCTCGCCATCCCAAAAGGGGTTCGGGCATAATCTATCATTACTGCTTCCCTTATCTCAGCCATTTCCCTCTCTGCCTCCGCCTTTTGCTGATTCCTGTATGTCCTCCTACGCCCTTGTGAACCTTTGAGGCAAGCTGGAGATAATCTCCTCCGCTTCCCTCACTATTCTCTCTATGAGCGCTCCTACGGTAGGAAGGTCTTCTATTCGTCCTGCCGCTTCTCCACCACCCATAAGCGCCTTCTCTTGGTCCCCAGCGAATGCAGCGGCGAATCCTTCCAGCTCTCTATCTAATACTTCAGGGTCAAGGGTCGCTATCTCATCCGGTTGCCCCAGGAATAATCCGGGGGCCTTACTTACAGTGGTTTCTGCAAGCTCACGGGAAGCCTCATTTCTCAGATATCTCGCTGGACCAACAAATCCCCTCGCCACGATGGTATCCCTATCCCCACTTTTCAAGATCTGATCTTTCCATATCTGCATAAAATCGCTTTCCTCAGTAGCCAGGAATCTAGTGCCCATTTGAACTCCTGCAGCACCCAAGGCTAGAGCAGCAGCGAGGGTGGCTCCATCGCAAAACCCTCCTGCCCCGATGACAGGCATCTTCACTGCATTAACCACCGCCGGGAGTAGAACCATGGTGTGAACCGGCTCCCAGGCAATATGGTATCCACCCTCATGACCTGAAGCGATTATGCCATCTACCCCTGCCCGTTCACATCTCTGGGCGTGACGGACAGAGGGGACGACATGAAGCCATTTGAACCCCGATGGCTTTATCGTTCCCGCCCAAGGGACTGGATCGCCTGCCGAGGGGATTATTACCCTAAGCCTCTCCTTCATGTCCGG
>JAUWXW010000195.1 GCA_030616195.1 Chloroflexota bacterium
GCGCATCGAATGGGCATCCCGCGAGATGCCGGTACTGCAACTGATCAGGGAGAGGTTTGCCCAAGAAAAGCCCCTCAAAGGTGCCAGAATATCTGCCTGCTTGCATGTTACCACCGAAACGGCTAACCTCGCTCTCACCCTTAAGGCTGGCGGCGCCGATCTGGCCCTCTGCGCCTCCAATCCCCTCAGCACCCAGGATGACGTAGCCGCTGCTTTGGCCACAGAATATGCCATCCCGGTCTACGCCATCAAGGGAGAAGACAATGATACCTACTACAAGCATATCCATGCTGCCCTAGCTCAGCAACCTCAAATTACCCTGGATGACGGCGCAGATTTGGTTACCACCCTGCACAAAGAGAAAACTGAACTCCTGGGCAATGTTATCGGCGGCATGGAGGAAACCACTACAGGCATTGTCCGCCTGCGCAGCATGGCAAAAGCGGGACAGCTAAAATACCCCGTTATTGCCGTAAACGACGCCGATACAAAACACCTGTTTGACAACCGCTACGGCACAGGTCAGAGCACCATTGACGGCATAACCCGGGCTACCAACATTCTTTGGGCTGGGAAAAAGGTGGTAGTCTGCGGATATGGCTGGTGTGGCAGAGGGATAGCCATGCGTGCCCGAGGCTTAGGCGCCCACGTAATAGTGACTGAAATCAACCCGGTTCGCGCCCTGGAAGCGGTAATGGATGGATACCAGGTTATGCCAAGCCTCGAGGCGGCTAAAATAGGGGATATCTTTATCACCATTACCGGCGGGCTGAACGCCATTGACAAACCCCACATCGAGTTGATGAGAGACGGCGCTATTCTAGCAAACAGTGGTCATTTCAACGTAGAGATCAACATCCCCGCCCTGGAAACTCTGGCAACCCAGAAAAGAACGCTGCGTCCCTTCGTTGAGGAGTACACTTTGCAAGATAGCCGACGTATTTTCCTGTTGGCTGAGGGCAGATTGATCAATCTGTCCGCTGCCGAGGGTCACCCTGCCAGTGTGATGGACATGAGCTTCGCCAACCAGGCCCTATCTGCCGAATACATGTTCAACCTCGAGGAAAGAATGACCCCCGACGTTCACCCGGCACTTCCTGAGATTGATCGGGAGGTAGGTCGGCTGAAGCTCCTTTCTATGGGTATCACAATTGACAAATTAACCCCAGAGCAGAGACAATACCTGGAAAGCTGGGAATGGGGAACTTAAATGAAATCCAATCAAGAGAAAAGGAGACCGCACCGATGAGCACGACCTTTATGAGATCCTCCTCGCACCTGGTTACCTCTGAATCAGTCACTGAGGGACACCCTGACAAGCTCTGCGACCAAATATCTGATGGCATTCTTGACGCCATGCTAGCTAAAGATCCTTATGCCCGCGTGGCTTGTGAAACAGCCACAACTACCGGACTGGTAATAGTCATCGGCGAGGTCACTTGCGAATGTTACGTCGAAATTCCCGACGTTGTGCGAGAGGTAATCAGAGATGTAGGCTACACCCACCCTGAGTATGGTTTCGATCATGAAAACTGCGGGGTCATGGTCTCAATTAAGGAACAATCTAAAGACATTGCTATGGGAGTAGATCAATCCCTGGAGGCACGAAAAGGGACAGCAGACAATGATGTCCTGGATACGCTCGGTGCCGGTGACCAAGGATTCATGTTTGGCTTCGCCTGCAATGAGACGCCGGAGCTTATGCCTTTGCCCATTTCTCTGGCCAACAAGCTATGCCACCGTCTAGCACAGGTTAGAAAAAGCAATCTATTGCCCTATCTCCGCCCTGACGGAAAATCCCAGGTAACTGTGGAATACCATCGCGGTATCCCCCGACGAGTAGATAACGTAATCATGGGAGCTCAGCACGATCCCATAATCAGCCACAACGTAATCGAGCGTGACATCATTGAGCAGGTAGTCAAAGCAACCATCCCAGCCTCACTGCTGGACAAGAACACCAAGTATTATGTCAACAGTACCGGGCGCTTCGTAATTGGCGGTCCTGTAGGAGATGCCGGGCTTACGGGACGAAAGATTTCGGTAGATACCTATGGGGGCGTAGCCGGCCACGGGGGAGGTGCACTGTCAGGCAAGGATCCCACTAAGGTGGACCGCTCCGCGAGCTATGCAGCCCGACATATAGCCAAAAACGTAGTGGCAGCGGGTCTGGCCGACCGCTTCGAGGTTCAAGTGTGCTACTCCATCGGCGTGGCACATCCCCTGGCCATCTCTATTGAAACCTTTGGCACCGCTAAGGTCGATGAAGAGCTTATTCTGAAGTTGATTAAGGAACATTTCGACCTCAGGCCTGAATCTATCATCAGAAAACTTGATTTGCGCCGTCCTATCTACCGACCTCTTGCTGCTTATGGGCACTTTGGCCGAAATGACCTCGACCTCCCCTGGGAAAGATTAGACAAAGTAGCAATACTTCAGGCAGACGCCGGGTTAGCCAGTGCGGAGGACTTGGCTGAAAAGCGATCTAGCAAGTAGCCTGGCGCGGTTTGGCGATGGTATATGTGATGACCGAAGCGCCAGCGGAACGACCTAAAGGTCGTTCCCTACTTGGCTCAATGCGATGCCATTGTCGATTTAGCCAGAGCATTTACCGCGGAATGGTCGCTTCTGGGAGCATAAGTGTCAGTCAATCAAGGAAACCATTGGGGGTTTAGACAGTGGCTCTTTTAGACGAACCCAAAACCTACCAGCGACTTGACCCTTCAGGCATGCTCCAGCACCTCCACGAGCTACCCGACCAATGCCAGCGAGCCTGGCAAAACGCCCTGGCATTTGAGTTACCCGAATCCTATAAGCGGGTGGACAGGGCTATTATTTTGGGCATGGGAGGCTCTGCCATTGGAGGCGACCTGCTGCGCAGCCTGGCCCTGCTGGAGAACAGATTGCCTGTTTGGGTATATCGAAGCTACGGTTTGCCTCCCTTACTCAACGAGAATACTTTGCTCATTGCCTCAAGCTACTCAGGGAATACTGAGGAGACTCTCTCTTCCTTTGCCGAATCGCTGCGAATCCCCGCCAAGAAGCTGGTGCTTACCGGAGGTGGCAGGTTGAGAGCCCTGGCTGAAAAGGAGGGTATCCCCGTTTTCCCCATAGACTACCAGGCCCCTCCCCGAGCTGCCTTTCCCCACAGCTTTATTCCCTTGCTAGGCATTTTCCAGAAGCTTGGTTTACTCGAAGACAAATCGGCGGATCTATCGGAAGCAATGCAAGTTCTGAACAACCTGTCATCTGAACTCACTGAAAGCATGCCCCTTGCCTCAAACCAGGCCAAGCAATTGGCGATCAGGCTGTCAGGTAAATTGGCCGTAATCTACGGAGCGGGAATACTTTCAGAGGTGGCCCAGCGCTGGAAAGCACAACTCAATGAGAATAGCAAGGCCTGGGCCTTCTACGAGATTTTCCCTGAGCTAAATCACAATGCTATAGTAGGCTACCAGTTCCCCTCTGAGATGAGGGGAAGGGCCCTGGTAGTATTGCTACACTCTTCCTTGCTTCATCCACGTATTTCAGATCGTTACCGCCTTACTGCAGAGATCCTTACCCAAGCAGGAATCGAGCACGAGCTAGTAGAGGCGAGGGGAGATAGTCCTCTGGCTCAGATGATGAGCATGGTCCTTCTCGGGGATTATGTCAGCTTCTACCTGGCCCTACTGAATAACGTTGATCCCACCCCGGTAGCCCCTATAGACTATCTGAAGAAACGCCTTGCGGAGCCTTAGCACATCCTCACCCGCTGCCTGCGTATCTGGCCACGGCTCTGTCCCCTACCAAGCGAGGCGGCTGATCGAAGATTCGCTCGGCACAGTCGCCTCTGGAGACCTCTGCCGAGCGGAGCGCCCGCCTATGATAAAGACGGCAATCGCCGATTTTGGGTCGCCTCGCCGTAAGTGCTCTTCCCGTACGACTGTGTTATAATTGTCATGCACCGTTCACCCTAGCAAAGACAACACCGATGTCTCGAAAGGCATTGAAAGGCTATGTCAGAGCTAAGGCAGGATTTTACCACCAGAGAATGGGTAATAATTGCCCCGGAGAGGGCCAAGCGCTCTAACCC
>JAUWXW010000087.1 GCA_030616195.1 Chloroflexota bacterium
CTCTTTTGCCTTGGTCAGCTCTATTTCGGGGACTTTGTCCTTGAGCCGATAGATCTCCTCTACGATAGCTTTGACAGCAGTAGGGAGATGCTCTGGGTCGACGCCGGCATAGACGGTGAGCGAGCCTGTATCCAGATGGTGGTTTACATAACTCTGAATGGCATAGGCAAGACCCCTTTTCTCCCGGATCTCGGTGAAAAGGCGGCTGCTCATGCCTTCTCCCAGGATGATGTTGAGAAGGTCGAGGACAAATCGATCGGGATGCTTGAGAGACAAGCCAGGTAGAGCTAAACAGAGGTGAGCCTGTTCCGTGTCACGATGCTCAGATTGGAATCGTGGTTGAGATTGCTCATCGCTGGCTGGCAAATATGTCTGAGGTGACCCGGTTCGCCAGCTTCCAAAAGCATCCTCCAGCGTAGCCGATGCTTCCTGATGGCTGATATCACCGGCGACGGTCAACACAGTATTGTTGGCCAAGTAGTGGTGGTCAAGGTAGCCAAGTATATCCTGACGAGCAAGTGTGGAAACCGTGGCCTTAGTTCCGGCAACGTCTCTCCCCAGGGGGTGTTCAGGCCACATAAGCTGATCAATGAGTGTATCGACCCGCTGCTGAGGTGAATCGAGGCTCATGTTAATCTCCTCGATGATGATTTGTCTCTCCTTCTCTATGTCGGCCGGGTCAAACTTCGAATTAGATAGCATGTCAGCCAGGACGTCTACTGCCAGAGCGAAATGTGGGCGGGCTATCTTGCACCAGTAGATAGTCAGCTCCTTGTCGGTGCCGCCATTGAGTATACCGCCTACTCCCTCAATTGCCTCTGATACTTCTTTGGCTGTGGCTCTCTGCTGGGTGCCCTTAAAGCAGAGGTGTTCAATAAAGTGAGAAACGCCAGCCTCCTCATCGCGCTCATAACGGGAGCCAGTGCCGACGAAAACGCCAAGGGAAACCGACCGAGTATGAGGCATGGCGCTGGTAATGACTCGGAGGCCATTGTCAAGAAGGCTCTTCTGATACACGATGTCTCCTTCGCTTAGGCTATTCTACGGAAACCGCTCGCTTGGTGTCAATTCAGGCTCTACTCAGGGTATTTATGTGTGGCGTTCCAAAGAGTCGCACATGGTCAAAACAAGGATGAAATCCTAAATCCGAAGCACTAAATCAAAGAATTCAAAATTCAAACTGCAAAGTTCAAAATTATCTTTGAATTCTCCTTTTTGCGTTTTGAATTTTCATCTTCGGTCGTTTGAATTTGTTTAGGATCTAGAAATTAGGGTTTAGAGTTTCCCTGCATTCTTTGTATCCTTGCCTCATACGCGCCCATTTGTGTCGTCACATATGGGAGAGACGAATAGGTTAGGTGCGGCGCGGCCAGGCATGCCTACTGGCTCTGGTCTTGTCCAGCCAGCACCCGGATAACCTGTGGGATGAGGTGACGGGCCAGGTCGCGGCGGCTGCCTCCGCACAGGACTACGATGAGCCTGTCGCGGCAGATCTCGTCAGCCGTTTTCCTGAACACTTGGGCGAGGCGCAAGTGCGTGTCAGTCGTAATACCGATATCGCCATAATCACCCTGGGTTCCGTCATAACCCCAGTTCCAGAACATGGCCTCTGGGTGAAAGGCTTTTGCCCGGGGCACGAAGTTCTCTCTGACCAGATTCAGATACTCCGCATCGTTTGTCCTCCACGGGACGCGGATATTTACGTTATTGTTTTTGTCTGAGGAACTACCTGTGCAGAAGCACATATAAAGCATGTCTGGATCGTTTTCAAAGATATCCCAGGTGCCATCGCCGTGGTGAGCATCGGTGTCTACGATGGCGAGCCGTTTGACTCCGAAGTGCTTTCTCAACTCATGTACGGCCATGGCTGCACCATTGAAATAGCATCCGCCACCGAAGAAACGGGTGCCGGCGTGATGGTCTCCATATCCGGTGAAGACGAAGGCCTTATCTATCTCGCCTTGCCATATTCTGATAGCGGCTGCTACCGTACCTGCGGCTGAGAAGAGTGCTCCCTGGAAGACCTGGCTTCTCTTTATCTCCTTCACCATCTCTGGGGCGTGGACTTGACAAAGGACGTCCTCAGAGATAGGTTCCAGGTCAAAGGAAGAGGGGGGTTTCAGGGGATAGAAGGCGTCGTAAAGGAAAACATCGTCTTTTTCCAGGATTCCGGCCAGCGCTTCAGGAAAATCTCGCAGCCTTTCCCCGTCCTGATAGTGAAAGAATATGCCGGTCCGTTTCATCACTTGATAGTCATCTATCTCGTTGTGACTCCTGCTGCCAGCAAGGCGATCTCATAGGTCAGGGGCATCCTTTGAATATCTTTTATGTGCCCCTCCGAATGTACCAGTCTCAGGTCTTCTACCATTGCCGGCTCGGCCATAACCACCTCAAAATGCGGCGATACCTCTCTTATGATGCCCTCCATCCGGCCTGCTTTGGCAGCAGGATCGCTGGCGTAGACCTCTTCGTATCGCCGGTGGTAAACAACCTTCATCCCATCTCACCCGTTCCAGGCATCAGCCTTTCCAGGGTTGTAGCATAGGCCTGGTAGGTTCCAGCATCGAAGAGGACAAAAGCCACGGTGTCCAGGGATTCTTCCCGGCGCAGGAAGTCAATCACGGTTTGAAGGGCTACCTCTGCGGCTTGCCCAACAGGGTAGCCATAGGCACCGGTGCTGATTGAAGGGAAGGACACGCTTCTCAAGCCCTTCGCCACCGCTATGTTGAGGCTTTCGCGGTAGGCGCTGGCCAGGAGCTCGGGCTCACTGCGGTCGCCGCCCCGCCAGATAGGACCCACGGTATGAATTACATATCTGGCTCTGAGATTTCCTCCCGTGGTGATAACGGCCTGACCTGGAGGCAGGCGGCCCTGCTGGGAAACGATTTGCTTGCACTCTTCCACAATGGCTGGTCCTCCGGCACGGTGGATGGCGCCGTCCACTCCACCCCCACCCATCAGGCTGGAGTTGGCAGCGTTTACTATGGCGTCTGTTGACTGCCTGGTGATATCTCCCTGAACTAAGGAAAGCCTGGTCTTGTTGACAGTGACCTCCATTTTTCGCTCCTCATTGTTTAATCGGTTTACTTGCCAGGCTGAAGCTCGCCACCTCGACTTGCGGGTAGGTTGCCCGACGTCGGGCAACCTACTCAGGTCTTCGGGCTGCTGTCGAATAGTCTTCTCTCCACCTCTCTCAGCCTCTCCGTTCCTTTTATCTCATGAGGGAAAAGGGGCAACCTGGTAGAGCTGGTTCCGTAGCTATTCTCTATTTCCATGAGGTAGCCCTGCTGCATGCGTGCCTTGTTGAGAAGAAAGGGAGAATCGGTCTCCTCTACTACCTGGTTGATGATTATGTGGCCAATATGAAGTCCATAGTTGTGAAATTCAGCAAATATACCCTCGAGCTGACGTACAGCCAGGGCCTCGGCTATGGTTACGAGGTTGAATTCTACGCCATTTTTGAGGAATTCCATGTCCTTGTCGGAGAGCTGTTGCCACTCCTTGATAACCCCAAGGACAGAGCGTTTCTTCCGCCGCGTTATCTTAAGAGAGGAGTAAATCCGGGGTGCCGGCTTAAGGTGCTGGGTGAGCATAGAGGGCATCCCAAGCAGGCCAAGGGTTTGACCTGCCGGAGCGGTGTCCCATACTACTGTTTCAAACTCTCCAGATTCGCTGATCTCCCTGATATAGTCAACCATGAACTCCTCTTTGAGTCCGGGCAGTACAGAGGCAATGAAATCCGCAAAGTCTTCGTAGCTGATGCTAACAAAGGAGGAGAAAACGTCGTATACCTCAGGTCCGAACCTCTTGTCCCACAGTGCCTTCACGTCATCGTAGCTTATCTCATCCACGTAGAGGTTGTCGGTGACCTTTGCCGGCTTTTGGCGGCTTTCCAGCTCAAAGATGTGCCGCAGGGATGGCGTGAAGTCGGTAGAGATGACCAAGGTCTTTCTGCCTGTGGTGGCATAGTGCAAAGCGGTGGCGGCAGCGCAGGTTGTCTTGCCTACTCCTCCCTTGCCACAGAACATAATGACATTCTTGGAGTTCATCCTATGTGGCCCCCAACCCGTTCATGACGCACGATCAATTACTAGATTAGCATATTGGTGATGAGAAGGCCATTGCAGGGCTAGTGCTTCCAAATCTCTATCACCCACAAGCTGAGCGCTTGTGGGCGGCACCCCGGCGGAAAAGACGGGGATAAAGTTCCTTTATAGCAAGAATTGGGGTGATACAGTTAAGGAAAGGAGATTAGGTCAAACGAAGCTAGCCCTTGCCGTCCCTAGTCGACATCAGCACGTAGCGGCACAGAGAAGCCGAAGGTGCTGCCTCTGCCCTTCCGGCTGTTCACCCATATCTTGCCTCCGTGACGCTCTATCAGTCTCTTGCACAGAGCCAGCCCCAACCCAAGTCCATTGAGCCGTGATCCAGCACTTTTCACATGGTAGTAGGGTTCGAATACCCACTGCTGGTCCTTCTTGGCTATGCCAGGTCCCGCATCCTCGACTTCCACCACCAGATTGTCATTATCCTCCCTGGCCCTCAGAGTAATCCTTCCGCCGTCAGGAGTCCATTTGAAAGCATTGTCCAGCAAATTGAGCACAACCTCCCGCAGGCGCCCTTCGTCAGCCCAGACTGGCGGGAGCGAAGAGGGTAGTTCCAGGACAAGGGATTGCCCCCGATTGGAAGCCACTGGTGTCATCTCGCCAGCTACACTCCGAAGCATTTCCAGCGGGTCTAGCTGCAGGCGATTCAATCGGAGCATGCCCATCTCACCTCTGGCTATGTCGAGTAATTCATCAATCCTTTTGTCTAGCCTCAAGATGCTTCGGTCAATGTTCGTAGCCAATCTCAGCAAAGGTCCTTCCGGGAGCTCTTCAACCAGCAACCCACTTGAAGCCGCTATCGCAGTGACTGGCGTCTTTAGCTCATGTACCAGTCCCCTGGTGAACTCCACGCGCCTCTTCATTTCCTGTTCCAGCCTTAGTCGCAGCTCACTTTCCCGTTCGTAAGCCTCTTGCAGCTTCTCCTCCGCCCTCTTGCGCTCGGTGACGTCACGCACAACTGAGAAATTGGCCGGCCTGCCCTGGTATTGGATAGTCCTCGAACGTGCTTCTACCTCCTTTACTGTCCCATCCTTGCACTGAATCTTCGTCTCATAGGCAGGGGGAAGTTTCTTGCCTGCCATCCGTGATCGAAATCTTCGGGCAACCAGGTGTCTAAGTTCAGGCACCACCATATCCAAAAAGGGCATACCTGCCATTTCTTCAACCGTATAGCCACTGATCTCTGTCATAGCCTCGTTAGTGAACCTGAAGACTCCATCTTGTGCTATCATTACCCCGTCCACCGCCTGCTCTACCAGGGCAGCGTACTTCGCCTCAGATTCCCGCAGCACCTCCTCAACCCGCTTCCGCTCGGTGATATCACGGTAGTTAGCAACAACGCCCTGCACTTGGGGATCGTCGAGGAGATTGTTGCCTATACCTTCCAACCAATGCCATGAGTCATCCTTATGTCGAAAACGCAGTTCCGTTGACATAGGCGTCCTCGGGTTATTGAGAATGGAGGCAAAGATGCCAGCGACGTTGGGCACATCGTCTGGGTGGACAAACTCCAGCATGGGCTTGCCAACCAAGTCCTGTGGCCCATAGCCGAGGATTCGTTCAGCGGAGGGGCTCTCGTAGACTATGATTCCTTCAGCATTTAAGATGGCCACGGCGTCAGAGGCGTTCTCGATAAGCGCTCTAAAGTGCTCTCCGCTCTGCCGCAGCTCCTCCGCCGCCGGCTGGCGCTGGGTTTCCGATGCTTCGAGCTTGGCAACTCGTTGGCGCATTTCTACCAATTCACTTATGAGCTGTTCCTTCGTCTTACCTTCGTCCCTCATCTTGCACCCCCTGGCTACGACGACACATTGATCCAATGGCAAGACAGGCTAACCCTTAGGTGGCTAAGTGTGCCTCGTTGCATTTGTAGGTCGGAACCTCTTGCGACATTATAACACGCCAAACTCAGCTTGGATGCAAATTCAGGCTTGTGTGAAACACTGACTGGCACTGGACGGACAGGCAATGGACAAGAAGTGGTAGCTGTGGGTTAATCAATGCGAGCCTTACGCGTAAGGAGTAGCAGCAACAAGAGTGACTTGGATCTTGGGAGTGATGTATTGCGGTGTTTTCCTCAACGCCCCTGCATGAATTGATGCGGGGGCTGTGCGCCATGTTACCTGAAGGGCGGGGTTCCTTCACGCACCCCAGAGACGTGATGCGCTTTACTGGCGCCAGGAAGCTGAGGGGCGGCGACCCGAAGTTGGGGTGAAAAGCTGGATCAGGAGCGCTACTGTAAGTCCGGCCACGAAACCACCGATGTGAGCCCAATAGGCGACACCTCCAGTCTGAGCAGAGGGCCCCAGGGAACCCATGCCGCCGACAAACTGTAGCAAAATCCAAAAGCCGAGCAGGAGGAACGCAGGGATTCGAACGAAGGTGACGAAAACGAAGATTACGATGGTGCGGATCCGGCTAAAGGGATAGAGCAACAAGTAGGCTCCCAGGACACCAGCAATAGCGCCGCTGGCCCCGATTACCGGCACTTGAGATTGCGTGTCGATAGCTATCTGGGTCCAGGTTGCGGCGAGTCCTGCTCCAACATAGAAAAAGAGATAGGGGATATGGCCGAAGCGGTCCTCGATGCTGTTACCGAAGGCCCAGAGAAAAAGCATGTTGCTCAGGAAATGCATCCAGTCTCCGTGAAGAAACATGGAAGTAAACATGGTTACCCAGTCCGGGAAGGGAGTGGCTATATCGCGAGCCATCAGGGGATTAACCCAGAAGGTCTCGTAACTGACCCCCTGGGTTAACTCGGCTGGAATAAGCCCAAACATGAAGAAGAATACTGTACGACTGACGTCGTCAAGAGCCAGTTCATAG
>JAUWXW010000253.1 GCA_030616195.1 Chloroflexota bacterium
TTTCTTTTCCTTGCCAGGGAGGTACCTCTGAACTTTGAAGTTTAACTCTTGCATACTTTGTTCCTTCTGTGTAGCGTCGTGACTCCTGTCACAGCGCTACCCTTTTTGGACAGCCTGATTCATTATATTGGACTACTCAAAAAGCACTTATGGGAATATATGCAGCATATCCCAAAATGGCTACTCCGACAACCACCAACGCCCAGTTCAAGACCTTGACTGCAGTGTTGGGTACGGAGAACTCGAGAATAATTGTCCTTAATCCATGGAGACCGTGGTAGATGCCAAAGATCAAGAGGAGGATATAGAAGGCCAGCCAGCCAGAACTGGCTGCTCTCCCGGCAACCGATTCCCAGGTTGTGGGCTCCCCGCTGCTCAGATGCGAGACCAATAGATGTGCGCCTACGAAGAAAAATAGCCCTATGCCGGAAACGTACTGCAGAATCTTGAGGTGAGTCTCCTTCATATCGGTCTCCTATGCCACAAACTCGACTAGAACGTATATTGCCAGCCCCACTATCACAACTCCCATTACCCACACAATAGGGCGGCGGCGGCGCATGGAATCAACGTACGGATATACTGGAGGCTTTGGACTTCCGAGCGTATAGCCAAGGTGCTGCAATATCAGCCTGCCGCCGTTTAGAGCGTGGAAGGTGAAGGCGGCCATCACCAGATATTCAACCACACTGCCAAAAGGATTAGTCAGGAAATCCATAGTGTTTGTCCAGGTTTCCTCACCTCCTAAACGGAAGCCATTCATGATCAAGTGTAGAGTGACATAGAGAAGCAAGCCAAGTCCAGTTATTCTGTGCAGCGTGTAGAGATATCGCTCTATAGTATAGTGCCCTGCCCAAACCCAGCCTTTGACGCCCAAACGATTTGGCAAATGACCCTTTTCGCTGCCTGTGGCCTTCGCTCCCATCAGTATTTCCTCTCTACCGGCTGCCACATTGTGATCTTCGCTGGGATATAGTCCAGGCGCGGCTCTTGACCAGGTATATAGTGGGCCAAGGTGTGATTACCCCAATTAACATCGTCACGGTTGGGAAAGTCGGTCCTCGAATGCGCACCCCTGGACTCGGTGCGTGCTATGGCACCGAGCACAATTGTCTCTGCCAAATCAATCAGATTGATCGTTTCGAGAAGGGCAACAAGGTTGGTATTGTATATTCGACTCCTATCAATAACCTTTACCTGTTCAAGTCTTGTCCTAAGTTCCCTGACCTTCTTAAGTGCCACTTCCATATCCGGGCCGTTTCGATAGACGGCCATGTTCTTGTCCATCATCCGTTGCAGTTCTGTTCGAATGACAAACACGTCCTCGCTTCCATTGCCGTGTCCAATCTCATCAAACAAGCGCCTCTCTTCCTCCTGCACTTTCTGCTGAGGAGCAGGCGCCAAAGTCTTCTGTGCCTCAGCATATCGGGCTGCCTTCTCTCCTGTGATCCTACCCCAGACGAGGCACTCCGCTGTGGAATTAGCACCCAAGCGGTTTGCCCCATGCAATGATACACAGGCGACCTCCCCCGCTGCCCAAATCCCCTCCACCGGCGTTGATCCATCGATATCGGTATGAATGCCTCCCATACCGTAATGGGCCGCCGGCCTAATCGGTATAGGCTGCTCTATGGGATCGATGAAGGCAAACTTGATGGCTACCTCTCTGATCAGTGGCAATCGCTCGTTTATCTTATCAGCGCCCAGATGTCGCAGATCTAGATGCATATAGTCCAGGCCATCCGGCCTGGAAAACCCCCTACCCTCCACAATCTCGGTTATCTCCGAGCGTGAGACAATATCTCTGGGCGCAGTTTCCATTTTGGAGGGCGCATACTTCTCCATGAACCGCTCACCTTTGTTGTTTATGAGGTATCCACCCTCGCCTCTCGCCCCCTCGGTTATCAGGATACCTGATGGCACCAGCCCGGTGGGATGAAACTGCACAAACTCCATATCCTTGAGTGGCAAGCCAGCCCTGTAAGCCATAGCCATGCCGTCTCCGGTGGCTGTGAGAGAGTAGGTGGTAAATGCAAACATGCGGCAGGCCCCGCCAGCAGCTATAACCAGAGCTTTACCCCTTATCAAGAAGAACTCCCCACTGGTGAGGTCCCAGACCGTTATACCCTGGAATATGCCGTTATCTATCAAGATAGAGGTAACGTAGCACTCGTCATACCGGGTGATGCGGGCAAATCTCTGTAGTCTATCGTACAGTGTGTGCATCTCGAAGAAGCCGGTCTTGTCCTCGGCAAAGGTAGCTCTATCGAAGGTATGCCCGCCAAATGGCCTCTGATTCATGCGACCGTCGGGACGTCTCGACCAGGGAACACCCCAGTGGTCAAGCTGGCGGAGTTCCTTTGGGGACTCTTCCACGAAACGCTTCACCACATCCTGATCAGCCAGGAAGTCGCTCCCCCTCACGGTGTCCCAGGCATGAAGCTCCAGGCTGTCGCCTTCTTCCGGGTGCAAAACTGCGGCTGTGCCACCCTCGGCACAGACAGAATGCGAGCGCATCAGCTGAACCCTGGAGACTATGGCTATATCCAGCTCATCGCTGCCTACCCGGGTAGCTTCAACGGCTGCCCTCAAACCTGCTAACCCCGAACCCAGGATTACCACATCATGGGCGGCTTCCATCTCTAAGGTTCTCCAATCGCAAGATCGTTGTTCCCTGTACGATTCACTTTCAAAGCACGGCTTCTTTGTGGCGCGCGCTGTGGCACTGAAGATTAACCGCTACCGGCAGGCTGGCGATGTGTGCTGGGAAGGTCTCGACGTGCACTGCAAGAGAGGTAATCCTACCCCCTACTCCCCCAGGCCCGACACCAGTCTCATTGA